>JARFQH010000004.1 GCA_029287875.1 Desulfobacteraceae bacterium
AAAATAATTCCACCTCTTGCTTGTCTTATGGCCCGTCTACTGCGTTACATCCACCCACACGTATCCCGATATGCGCAGGTGGATGTGCCTTGTAGACAAACCATAATCCGGCGCAATCGTGTGGAATTATTTCTTACCGTGACCCTTAAAAGTTTTCGAAAAGAATATTTTGCAATTTTCGGTGTGGAGGCATCCAGCCGGCAAGGCCACGAAAAACAGGATTATATGGATATTCCGTGTTTTCGTAAGCGAGCCGGACGAGATGCATCGGCGTCCCGAAATGTGAGGTTATATTTAACCTAATCTGATCGGTTACGGGTTCCGTGTTCCGGGTTCAAAGGTTACAAAATGCTGATTTCCGATCAACCTACGTTTTAAATGCGCCCTAAGACTGAGAGGCTTTCAGAAGTTCGGCCAGTTTCCTGTATTCGTCATCCGTACCGTCATAGTCATAACTCGATTCGGCATCGGCGACCGGAATGATTTTCAACCGCCCGCCGAAGAAGGCCGAGGTGATGTTCTCGACCTCTTTCACGCTCAGATCTTTCTTGATGAAATGCTTGGAATAGACATTTTTATACCCCAGATTGCGGGTAATTCTGAACAGTTTTAACTGCACATTGGGATTGAGGCACTTGCGCAGGTTATAGGCCGTGTTGGCCGTGTTAATATCGAATCCGTGCGGATCGGCATACATCAGAGAGGAGAGCCGGAACCCCTGGCGGCCGTATCCGTCTGTTTCGGCGGACAACCGGAAGTCGGAATCGTTGATAAGCTTCAACGGATAGCGACCGAACTTGTCGACGGTCCCTTCAACCAGGACCGCCGGCAGGATAATCGCGCAATCGCTTGCGTAGGTTTCCGCAAGATCAAGAAAAAAATCGATGGATGCTTCAGATGTCAGCGGCGAATCCGATGCCACAAACAGGGCGTGGCGGCGTTTTTCACAGGCGCTGCTGGCACCATACCCCTTGATCATGTTGCCGGCGATGGAATTGTGTTTCACTTTGCGAGTCCGGATGTGAAACCGGTCAACGATTTCGGCCGGAATCCGGCTATTCTGGTTGATAATGGTGTAGGGCATGACCTGCTGGCTGAGATAATCTCTGAGGCGCTGCTCCAGCAGCATCTGGTGGCCGACGATAACGATGTCGCCGATTCGCTCTTTTTTGAATAGTTTTTCCAGAGTGAACTGTATCAGCGGTTTGCTGACCGGCCGGCCGTCTTGAATCGTTTGGAACTCCCGCAGGGGTTTGTAGCCTGTCTCGATAAACGTTTCGCCGTAATGCTCGGCAACGATTTTCGCGTATTTTTTTACAGCCCACTTGTTGTTATAGCCGGCCATTACGATCGCACTGAACTTGTCCATCTATGTGAGCATCTTTCGAGGGTGTCTGATGTCGCAGCAAAAAGGTTACAGTACTCTGTTTGCCATAATTTATAGGGAATGAAAAGAAAGAACGCAAAAGAGGCTTGATTATTGGGTATCCAACCGTTAGTCTCCATCCGTGAGCGATAACATCCGGCCATGGCCTGACCGGAACTGACCCTTGCGGAATAAAGTTGCTTTTTGACCCTGCCGACCGGATCAATGCTTTTCAAGTAGGAGTAGGAGAAGGACACATGACGGAATCGACTGTTCCAACACGAGATGCCGCAATGGCTTTGCTGCGGGAATACAACAAGAACGAGAGTCTGATCAAACACGCTCTCGCGGTGGAGGGCGTCATGCGTTACATGGCCCGCAAATACGGTGAGAATGAGGATAAGTGGGGCATCGTGGGTCTGGTTCACGACCTGGACTATGAAATGTACCCTGACCAGCACTGTCGCAAAAGCGAGGAGATCCTTCAGAACCACAGCTGGCCGCCGGAATATATCCGCGCCGTGGTCAGCCACGGATGGGGAATCTGCACGGATGTGGCCCCCCAGACAGACATGGAGAAAATTCTCTACGCCATTGATGAGCTGACCGGACTGGTCGTCACGACCGCGCTCGTTCGCCCCTCGCGGAGTGTAATGGATCTAAAGGCCAAATCGGTCAGGAAGAAGTGGAAGGACAAGCGGTTTGCCGCCGGTGTGGATCGTTCGATTATCGAGAACGGGGCCCGGATGCTGGGGCTCGAATTGAATGAACTGATAACCGACACCATCATGGGCATGCGAGAGGTGGCCGAGAGTATCGGCCTCAAAGGAGACGTTTCCTGACAACGGACAGACGGGCCAAAAGGACGGACTTTCGTTCACGTTATGGAGTTTGCGATCCAAAGTGAACCGGCCCAACAGCCCATTGGCCAGTCGGGCCGGTTGATGTTTACATCGTTCCCTTAGCCAGTTTCCGTCCATAAATGGCCCTTTTCCGCAATTTCGGCGTCAATCGGCTTAATCGCTTGTGCGGCATACAGGCGTATGCCTCCGCGCAATTCCTTGATTTCCTTGAACTTGCGTTAAATTGCACATTTCTGGATCGGAAACTTATCAGTGCACTTTATGATACTGCGGATGGACTAGCTGACCGGTACCTCTACGGCATTTTCGAACGGATTCTTTAACGGTACCGCTATCTTGAGGCAGCCGTCCTCATAGTTCGCCTGTGCTTCATTCGCCTTTACCGGGCAACAGAAGGCCGAAGCCGCAACGTATTCCACATCATTTCCCGGGGCTGTAAGACTGAAGCTGTCATCCAGCATTCGGAGACGGATGTCGTCCTTTTTGACGCCCGGAATGGAAACCTGGATATTCAGGGTGTGTTCATCTTCGCTCATATACGTACAGACATCCGGCGTCACTCTAAATTTTTCTTGCGCCATAATGATCATCTCCTTTCGTTATCCCCTGCGGCCGCTCCATTAATTGTCAAGTTTTCTACACGGGCGGGCAGTGAGTAAATGTCAGCAGCAACCGGTCGCCAAATTTTTATATGTGACAATCGTCGCCACTTGGTATACATTCTAAGGTAATACGATAATGCCGAAATAGCCTAATTCAATAGCGGATCGGTGGACAAAATGTGATGTTATCCTGGGGTGAGCCTTTGCTGGAGCTGCAATCCTTTATTTTCAGGCGCAGGCCCTCAGCCTGACCTTTTCGAAGTCGGCGACAGGGGGAAAGGTTCTGACAGTATTGATCAGGCTCTGCAGGGGGAAAGGCTTGAAGAGTACCTTGTCGAAATCTGAGTCGTTCAACAGCAGGGGAGTTCCGGACATGCCGATGATCGGCGTCGTTCTTCTGCTCGAGTCCCGTATATAGCGCACGACGCTGTTGCCGTCGGTGTTCGGCATCATGATATCGGTGATGACGACATCAAAGAGTTGGTCTTTGAATTTCTGGATGCCTTCGTTTCCGTCGCATGCGGTTTGAACATCATAGCCGTACAGGCTGAGAGCTTCCTGGATTACCTCCGTAATACCCTCTTCATCGTCGATAACCAGAACGCTGCTCATTTTTTGCCTCCGTTATTAATGTTGTTCAACCCTGACATAAACAAATCGGCACTATCTTACTGAAACAACGATTATTGTCAAACGGGACTTTTGGGGAAAAACGGCTTCCGATAAAATGAGTTATGAACAAAATACAGGTGGCTGAAATTGCGATAAAATTTGAGCCTATCGCCGTAAGTAGCTGAAAAAAATAAATATTGTGAAAATCCAATTTATCCAACACTATTAATGAGATGGGCGTTTTTTGACAGGTTATCAACACTGAAGCAGAGGTGCCCGAATCTATTGAAAGCGCGGATTATCTTAAATTTTCAATTGATGTGGAGGAGATATGCAGAAAAATTCGCTTTACGATGTGGTTATTCTCGGTGCAGGTCCGGCGGGACTGCAGGCGGCCATACACGCCGCCCGGCGTAAGGTGTCCGCTCTGGTGTTCGGGAAACAGGCCAAAAGCAGTTTGTTTCACGCCCATGTCGAAAACTTCTGCTGCCTTTTCAACGTGGCCGGGGAAGACATGTTGCGAACCGGTCGCGAACAGGCTTCCCGTTTTGGCGCGGAAATTGTCGATGAAGACGTCATGAAGGTGGCAGCCAACGGTCAGATGCTTGATATTGAAACTGAAGGTGGCCGCAAGATCCGGTGCAAAAGCCTGATCATTGCCACCGGATCTACGCGCAATAAACTCGGTGTCGCCGGCGAAAAGGAACTGTTGGGAAAGGGGGTCAGTTACTGCGTGGAGTGCGATGCCAACTTTTTCCGTGGTCAGGAGGTGGCGGTGGTCGGTGATGAGAGCGCTGCCGCAGGCGGCGCTCTGACGCTGCTGGATTACGACGCAAAGGTTCATTTGATCTGCCGTAAACTGCAGGTGGTGGATGCCTTGCGGCAGGAGCTGGAGCGGAGCCGCGTGATCTTTCACCACGAGGCTTCAGTGACCGCGATCGATGGAGAGAAGGAGGTGACCGGCGTGGTATTGAAAGACGGGACCCGAATACCCGTTAACGGTGTTTTCATCGAGCTGGGTGCTAAAGGGGCCATGGGCTTGGCGACAGCCCTGGGCATCCGGCTGGACGATGAAGCCAAGTACATTCAAACCGACAAGAAGCAGCTAACCAGTGTTCCGGGGGTGTTTGCCGCCGGTGACATCTGCGGCCCACCCTGGCAGATGGCCAAAGCCGTCGGCGAAGGCTGCGTGGCCGGACTGGAAGCGGCTGCTTACGCAAAGAAGTTGAAAATCGAGTAGGTCATCGAGCCGGCTTCAACTGAGGTAGAAATGGCCCGATTCCTTGAAAAGCAACGGCTGAGAACAGCAGCGATGATTTTCTGACAGTTATTTCTTCAGAAAATCTTGACACATGCCTGCAGATGATCTTAAATAGGACCAATAGAGTTTTTTTAAAGATAGCCTCACACCCTTTGAATCCAATCTTTCATCAAAACCAATTGCAACTCGCAAGTCTTACCCAAATCAATAAGGGAGAGAAAGGAGATCAGAACCATGTCGTCGAGACGGATTTTTTTTGCGATAGCTGTCGTTGTGGCTGGGTTGTTTTTGGCCGGATCGTGGGTCAGCCCCGCTGCCGCCCAAAACGAGAAGAAGACCGAAAACGAGAAGGTGACCGAAAACGAGAAGAAGACCGAAAACGAAAACTTGTCCTGGATTCCGCAAAATGCGCTACCGGGGGAATGTTATGCGAAAGTGTTTGTTCCGCCAAAGTATCGAACCGTTACTGAAAAGACATTGCTGAAGGAAGCGTCTGAACAAATCGAAATCATCCCTGCCCAATACGAGGTGGTTGAAGAGAAGGTGCTTGTCGAACCGGCCTCAGAGCGCTGGGAAGTCGTTCCGGCCGAGTACAAATGGGCCGAGGAGAAGATTGTCATCAAAGAGGCGTCGAGCCGCATGGAAACCATTCCGGCAAAGTATGAGTGGAAAGAGGAGAAGGTCCTCGTCAAACCGGCCGAAACGAAGTGGAAAGAAGGCCGCGGTCCGATCGAGAGGATCGATCATTCCACCGGCGAAATTCTTTGCCTGGTAGAGGTTCCGGCAACTTACAAAACCATCAAGAAAAAGGTGGTTGTCGAAGCGGCCAAGACCGTAAAGGTGGACATCCCGGCGGAGTACGGTACGGTTAAGCAAAAGGCGCTGGTGTCGCCGCCGACGGTGAAAAAGATCGAGATTCCGGCAAAATACAAGACCGTTAAGGTCAGAAAAATGGTGACTCCACCGCAGGAGAAACGCATCCCCATACCGGAGGAATACCAGACCGTAACCCGCACCGAGAAGGTCAGCGAGGGGCGTTTTGAATGGGCGAGAATCCTCTGCGAGACAAACACCACACCGGACTTTGTCATGCGTGTGCAGAAGGCGCTGGCCGCCGCCGGTTTTGATCCGGGTCCGGCCGACGGGTCGGTGGGACCGCAAACCCAGGCGGCCATTCAGGCCTATCAGCAGAAAAATAATTTGAGCGTTGGCGCGATGACTTACGAAACCGTGGAAAAACTCGGTATTCGGTTGCGCTGAGCCGCTATGTGACTTAAGCCACTAAATCTGAAAGAAAAAAGCCCCGCTGACAATGGATCGGCGGGGCTTTTATGTTATTGTGCGCTTTCCGAGGCAGGCTTTGAAAGCCGTCAAACTCTTGACTGGCCGCCACAGGCCTTGCAGCGTGCACCCTTTCATCAGCCGTCGCAACGGTAACACAGAGTTGCCACTCAATTGTCGCCGTCAGAGCAGTGAGCCCTTTGCGGTTTCATCTGAGTGACGGTCGGCGAGTCCGGCGATATCGATTTGTTTTTATCCTCACCCACCCAAAATCAGCGTTTCACTAACCGAGGCATATCTCTTGCATAATCGCTATCCATTCTGATTCCGGATCTTTCCTCAAAGGAACCATATGTATGGCGAAACGTATCGGTTTGGTTACATCGCATCTGCTCGTGGCATTGTTTTTCGGTGTCAGCGTTCAAACACAAGAGGAACCTCAGGTACACTTCAACCGACCTCCATTTTTTAGAATCGAACAGTGCGAATCAATTCGGACCGCCGTCTCCGATGCAATGGACGCAAGACCGTTGCACGAGCGGCAATCACTTTTCGGCACTCCGCCTGCCATGGCAATCAGTGCGTCTCTAAACGACAACACGGTGTCCGACGAATTCTTTCAGGGTGCGTCACTTGGAACAGCCTGGCCGCTAGCCTCCGGATTTGTCGTCACCAACAGACACGTTGTGGCCGGAAGTCGGAAAATAGCGCTGCTGGACCAGACCGGAGCCAAGTTCGCCGCTTGGCCGGTGCTGCGCGATGACGTCAACGACCTTGTATTCCTGCAGGTCGACGAGCCTCAGAAACTGCCCGCAGCGCTGCCCCTCGCCGAGGCTCGAACCCGTCTCGGCAGCAGTGTCTTCACGATCGGTTTTCCGCGAATCGATGTGATGGGCAAGACGCCGAAGCTTTCCAACGGTGTCATCAGCGGCTTGCAAGGTCTGCGGGACGATCCCTGCAGTTACCAGACGACGGTTCCGATTCAGCCCGGCAACAGCGGCGGACCCATTTTTAATCTGAATGGCGAGGTCGTGGGCATCGTCGCGTCAATGGTCGGTATCCGCGACGAAGCCAGCGGTGCGATATCACAACTGCCGAATATCAGTTGCGCAATCAAGATCGAATGCCTGAAGGAACTTTTTCCGCACCTGCCGGCCCACGGCACCGATATAAATTCCCTGCCGAGTGATCCCGGAGACTTGGAAAGCATTGCCCAGCGCGTGCAGAATTCTGTCCTGATTGTGGTCGCCAAATAGTTCCCTTCCGGGTTTCACGATGCACTCACTGATTTCATCTTCAGAATGACACTTTTTGTCAATTATTTGGCTAAATTTTGTCATTCAGGCTCTTCGACCGGACAGTCATGTGATGATAACTATTAAAAATTTCTATAAAACACAAAATTGATTTGGTTGGCATATTAATTGTATCTAAAGGTAACGGTACTCCGGCCAGCGGATCTCGCAGACACTTCGACCGCTACGGAACCTGGATTTTTAAAAATACTCCATCTCGAACGCCCGTTAATGCTAATAGTTGACCGGAAGTACCAACAAACGAAGCGTAAAGGCTTGTATACAGGATGGTTTATTCGGATGGCACCTCAACCAAGCGTATAAAGGATGTTTCAGAGCCGATCTTGAGAAATGAGTTGATTTTGAAACGGAAAACTTAACCTTTTAATCCCAAAACGGAACGAGTTGGAACGGTAACTTGAACAAAACTTTCAATCCTCTGAAACTGAGACGAACCCTAAGCCTGAAGTAATTGTCAGATCGTTAACGTTAATACCAGAAGCGCAATTCGAACCGGGCTGCTGAAACATCCTTTATATCCATTCATGACTCCCTGTGGTGCGTTACCCGGGGAGTTATGTATTTAAAAGCATGACGCTTCGATTCCAGAGCGACAGTTTTAAAGAACGGAAAGACACGGCATTATGCATGAAGAGTACCGCCCCGGCTACAATTGGGAAGACATGATCGATAAAGAGTTCAAAAAATCAATCCCCTGGGGTGATGTCGACGAGAGCAGCAAAGAACCGGATACGACATTCGATTGTGAAGAGCCGGATTCGTGAATCCTCCGTGATGATGACCAACGCTTCCCTCTGAAAACTGCAGCATTTCCGAACCTCCCTCGGCATTAGCATCGCACCAATCCCTTTTTTCCGTTAGCTCGCAAGTTAACCGCACATGGCCCTTCGGGTCGCCACGGTGCATAAAAATGACGCGCCGGAGTTCGGATGAGCGGTTGAGAACAGCGGCTGACTGTCTGAATCGCTTACGGGGTCTTGGACCGGACCCAATGCCGATGCCGGTTGGAATGTTTTATTCTGTTCTTACGAAGACCTTCGTTCGACCTTTGATTCCGGCCACTTTTTATTTGTCAATTGAGCTCCCGGCACGGTAATATGCCTGCAAAAATCTTCTGTTAAATGCAGCCGGCGTAATCACCAGGTTTTTTATTTTCACCGAGAATTGCTGGCTGGCGGCGGTTGCCCGAAACCGACGGCATCCGGTGAGAAAGCTCAGATTGACGGACATCAATGCCATAGAAGCCAAAGTCGGGAATTTCATCCTTCAAGTACCTGTTCGAACGGTGTTGACCCATCTAAAGGCTGTGCTCCCGGAAGGAACCGTCCTATACCTGGTCGGCGGAGCGATTCGCAACCTGATTATCGAATCCTTCCACGGCTATAGACCGCCCATAGAAGACATCGATCTTTTTGTCGACAACGTGGCCGGCGACTTACTCTTAGCGGAACTCTTGCCGGCGGAGCGTTGCTTCAAAACCGATCTCGGGGGGGTTCGCTGGAAACCGGCGGGGTCGATTTACAGCGTAGACATCTGCCTGTTACGGGATTTTACGATCATCAAAAAGTACGGCCTGAAACCGCATCTCGATAATTTGCTGAGTGCTCTTGATTTTACTATGAACGCGGTGGTTTTCGATACGGGCAGAGGGAGGTTGTACGAAAGAAATGCTTTGACGGATATCCGAAAACGAAGAATGGCCTTCAACACGAAGATGTTGTATAACAGAACCGCCACTGCTTACCGGACACTGTTGTTGCGGCACAAGACCGGTTTTATGCTGTCGCCGGGAGTCTTCGACTTTGTCAAACAAGCAATCGATCTCGATACGCTCACAAAGGTGAGGCAGATCCTTGCGGCCCGCCACGGCAGCCGCACCATGCGGGCCGTAATGGATGATTACGACCGCATCTGCGCTTTTGAACATTTTGACGACTACCGGCGTCACGCTCTGGAGGTGTTGCCTGGGGGAATTTAGCGAGTTTCCATCCATAAATGTCCCTTTCCCGCCCCAAACAGCTCATTTCATTAATTTTTGAAAATCTATGCTGAAGAAATCGATCAAATGGTTGTTGATTCTGCTGGTTCTGGTCTCAGCCGCCGTGACCTTATACGGCTGGCATCTGTCGGGGCGAATTGAAAAGCGTTTTTCGGCCCGACTCTGGCGCATGCCGTCTACGGTTTATTCCGATACCACCTTACTGTATCCCGGTCAGGGGTTCGACCGGAAAAACCTGACAGAGAAACTTAAAAGCTTGGGATATCGAATGGTTGCCGGTCGGCCAAACAACCAGGGCGAGATGCGCATGACAAAGGGGACCGTCGAAGTGTACCTCAAAGATTTCAAGATTCCATCCCAACACCGATCGGGCAATCCCGTCAGGCTCCGCTTCGATCGGGGACGCATCAAATCGATCGAGCGGATCGACACGGGCGATCGGTTGGCTATCATGGAGTTGGAGCCGGAGGAAATCGGTCAATTTTACGGTCCGGAAAGGGAGCGCAGACAACTGGTTTCGATCCGCCAAGTGCCCCCCAACCTTGTCCGAGCAGCACTGGCCGCGGAGGACAGCCGGTTTTACGGACACCACGGCTTCGATCCGGTCGGTATCCTGCGGGCCTTCTATGTCAATCTGCGGGCCGGCCGAATTCGCCAGGGGGGATCGACCATCACCCAGCAGCTGGCTAAAAATTTTTTTCTGACGCCGGAGCGCACGATTGTCAGGAAGCTTAATGAGCTGATCATGTCGGTGATCATCGAGTTGAAGTACCAAAAGGAAGAAATCCTTGAAATCTACTTGAACGACATCTACCTTGGACAGAGCGGAACGGTTGCGATTAACGGCGTCGGCGAGGCCTGCCTTTTTTATTTCGCGAAACCGGTCAAGGACATGTCCCTGGCTGAGGCGGCTACCATCGCCGGAATCATTCGCGCGCCGGGACGCTACTCGCCTTATATCGACAAAAAGCGCTGCCGGCAGCGACGCGATGCGGTCTTGAAGGCGATGTCTGCTAAAAACTGGATTTCCGACGCCGAACTTCAGTCCGCTCTGGCGCAGCCGATCGAGACCGTCGGAGAAAATATCGTGGTCAAAAAAGCGCCTTACTTCATGGACTACTTGTCCCATCAGCTCGGGTCTCTCTATTCCCGTGACGATCTCACCCGTCTGGGGCTTTCGATCTACACCACTTTGGACACCCGGGTCCAGGATGCCGCGGAGAAGGCCCTCTATCGGGGACTGACGCGGCTGGAGAAATCGATCGCGACACTGAAGCGAGCAGCCCCGGCCCAGAAGCTGCAGGGAGCCGTGATCGTCGTGCAGCCCAAGACCGGTTTTATCCTGGCCATGGTGGGAGGCCGTGATTACGCTGCCAGCCAGTACAACCGGGCAACTCAAAGCCGTCGGCAACCCGGCAGTGCCTTCAAACCGTTCATCTACCTGGCGGCGTTGGATCAGCTGACCCCGGCGTCCAGACTGTCAAACGAACCCAGGACATACATGATCGACGGCAAGCCATGGACGCCTGAGAACGCCGCGCAGGAGGTTGGCGTCAACATGAGCGTGAGCATGCGGGCGGCGCTGGCGGCGTCGAACAACCGCGCCACGGTTGACCTGGCCATGCAGACCGGTCTGGAGCAGGTGGTGGAAAAAACGGCGCCGTTTCAGTTCACGACACCGATCAAGCCCTATCCGTCCCTGGCTCTCGGAGCTTTTGAAGTCGTGCCGCTCGAACTGGCGCGAGCTTATTGCGTCTTAGCAGGAGACGGTGTTCTGTCTCACCCGTTGTCAATCAAAGATGTGACCGATGACCACGGGCGGCTATTGAGCCAGGCTCACCTGAATATCGACCGCATGATCAGTCCGGCCAAAGCTTATATTATGACGGACATGCTCAAGAGTGTGGTGAGCGAGGGAACCGCCCGGGCCCTTTCCGGTTGGAACTTGCCGGGTCCAGTCGCCGGCAAGACCGGCACCACCAATAACTTCAGGGATGCCTGGTTTGTCGGCTATACGCCAAATATCCTGGCCCTGGTGTGGGTTGGATTCGACAACGGAGATCCGGTCAAGGCCTCCGGGGCCAAGGCTGCCCTGCCGATATGGGCGGAGCTAATGAAGGCGATTCCTCAATATATCTCCGGTGCGGATTTCAAGATGCCGGCCGGGGTGGTCACACGAACCGTGTGCAGCGAATCCGGATTGCTGGCGGCCGGTCGCACATGTCCGCTGCCGATGGAGGAAATCTTTCTCGAGGACATCGTTCCCGATCAACCGTGCCCGCTTCATCCGGCCCGAAATCCAATAAAGGATCTGATCCATGGCATTAAAGACCTCTTCAACAGCACCCCGTAGATATCAGCGCTTTATCCTCGGCTTTTTCTGTGGTCTGCTCCTGTTCGGCTGCATGCCGCAAACCAAAGTCAGCGTCTACAATAAACAGACTCCGCCGGCGCCTCTTCCGACCAGAAAACCATCGGTCCCACCGACCGTAAAGCCCGACAGTGCGCAGGCGCTGGCGGCCGAGGCATTGGTCGATCAAGGCAGGCAGCTTCTGGCGCAGGGGGCCCCCGATGCAGCGATTCGGGTCCTGGAACGATCAGTTGCGCTTGATTCGAACAGTGGCCAAAACTACTATTATCTGGCGGAAGCCTGGCTGATGAAGCAAAATGCCCACCAGGCCCGTGAATTCAACCGGTTGGCCGACATGAACCTGGGGCGGGATCCCGATTGGAAAACTCGGATTGACCGGCAAAACGATCGCATCAACACCCTCGGTCACTGATAAGAAAATGACCGCAAGTTTCCATCCATAAACGGCCCTTTTCCGCGATGATTAAAAAACAGATATACGGGGACGATTTAAAGGCTCGACTCATCGCCGGCTTCAGGGACCGGCTGTATAGCTTTACGCTGGCCGGCGGCACGGTGCGCGGTGTTCTGGTCAACGGAACCCTCATGGTCAATGAAATGAGGGCCAACCATGAACTCGGGATCCTCGAGACTCTCGCGCTCGGCCGGGCTTACCTGGGAGCTGTTTTGATGTCGGCCAACCTTAAAGGCGGTGACCGGCTCAGCCTGCAGATCGACTGCAGCGGGCCGATCAGGGGGCTGACCGTCGATGCCAATGCCTTTGGAGAAGTGCGTGGATATTTGAAAAACGTACCGATACCGATCGTAAAACCACCGGACAGTTTCGATCTGTCGCCATTTTTCGGTCCCGGCCTCCTTTCCGTCACACGCTATCTGGAGGATGCCAAGCAGCCTTTTACCGGCAAGGTGGCCCTTCAATACGGCAATATCGCCCAGGACCTGGCCTACTACTGCCTTATCTCAGAGCAGATCCCCACGGCCTTTAATTTGAGCATCCAGTTCGATCGCAGCGGCGAAATCGTCGGGGCCGGCGGCCTTTTCCTGCAGGCCATGCCCGGTGCCGATGAGGTAACGATTGCGGATCTGGAAAGGCGGGTCAGCCGATTCCCTTCGCTGGGAAAGGCTTTCGGGGACGACAGAAATCCTGAGCAGTTAATTCGGGAAGAATTTCAAATACATTCGCCCCGGATCTTCGGCGAACGCCGCATCGAATTCATGTGCCACTGCAACAAGGAGAAGCTTCGCAACATATTGATCATGCTGCCGATCGAGGATCTAAGGGATATTCTTGCAACCGGGCCTTTTCCCTTTGAATCGCGTTGCCACAACTGCAACACTCTCTACACGTTCGACCGCGATGAAATCCGTCAGCTCTGTGGCCTGCGGTTTCCCGATAATTAGAAGGGCGTCAAACACGTCGATTATGGTTGTGTCGCCTGCAAGCTGTCGCGCAATTCCAGAACCTTGCGGGTTTTGGCGCGGTTGCCGGTTTCCCTGAATAGGGAAAGGGCCTTATCGTAGCAGGACCCGGCTTCCGTCAACAACCCCTGTGACCAGTAAAGGTTGGCCAGGTTGCCGTAATTGTCGGCCTGGTGGGCTTTTCGGTTGAGGGCGGTGTTGATCTGCAGAGCCGATATCAGCGCGGCCTCGGCCTGATCCGCTCGATCCTGCGCGGAATAGACGATGCCCAGATGGCCCTGGGTGTCGGCCATACCGCTGGTGTCGTCCAGTTCCCGATAGATCTGTTCCGCTTGGGCGAGCACATTCTCGGCTTGTGCCGGGGCGCCGCGGCGCAGGCGAACAGCCGCGAGCCGGCCGAGAGCTTCTGCCAGGGACTTTTTGTCGGAATGGCCCTTTTCGATCTCAACCAGCCCCAGCAACAGGTTTTCGGCTTCTTCCAGATCGTCCCGCAGTCCCATTATTTTTGCCAGATCCCGATAGCTCTGGGCGGCTTTCTCCCTGCAGCCGGAGGCGAGATCGATTTCAAGAGACTGCCTGACCAGGTTTTCGGCCCGGTCCAGGTTGCCGCGGGAGAGGTTCAGGCGCGCAAGATCGGCGCAATGGCGGGCCAAATTGTCACTCCGGCCCAGAGACTGTTCGATCTCGATAGCCTGAGAGAACATTTTCTCGGCCTGGTCCAGATCGCCCTGCCGAATGTAGAGTGCGGCCAGCCGCCCGGAGTCATTGGCTATCCCCATGCGACTGCCGAGCGCCTGGTTTATTTTCAGCGCTTTGAGCCGCATGGCGACCGCTACATCAATTTCCCCGGTTTCCACATGACCCTCACTGGTCTTGAACGCACTGCCGGTCATACCGTCCTCTTCTAAAATGGGAATCGGGCGGGTCCCTTTTCGATCATCGCGGGGCCCGCCCGGCCTCTATGGAACCACCCGGGAGGAATTACCCGGTTTTACGGGCAGAGCCATTACGTTTGCCGAAGAGCCGCGGTATACGTTTGACAACGGCACTGGACGACTTGGCTTGGGCAGCCACTGCGTTCGCGCCGGTTTCCGAAACGAATCCGGGCTGATAAATGAAGTATCCGTGATAGAGTTGGCCGGGTTCCAAATGGCCGATAATTTTCGCCTTTTCGCGCAGGCTGCGCGGCGCCCTGGTGAAAAACGTCATTCCGGCGCTCAGAAACAGGAGAAAAGCGGCCATGATGTAGGCGGCCTCGGGTGATCCGGTCTGAGCAACGATCATCTGGGAGATCCGCGGGAATATGAACCCGCCGATGCCCCAGGCCGAAAAAACCAGTCCGTAGTTGGCACCGAAGTTCTTGAGGCCGAAGCAATCCTTTGTGGCGGAAGGAAACAGTGACAGATTCGTGCCGTAGTTGAACCCGATCAGGGTGGCGGCCAGGACCAGGAGGAAGGCCTGACTTTCGCCGATAAAGATCAGAGCGGTGATGATCACTCCCTGAAAACTCAACATGGTGAACAGGGTTTTGGTGCGGCCGATCTTATCCGAAAGGATTCCCGCTACGACCCGTCCACTGGCATTGCCGATGGCGAGCAGGGCGACCACGATCCAGGCCATATTCCCCAGGCTCTGTTTGGCCATGCCGGCCACGCTGCCGATAATGATCAAACCGGCGCCGGACCCCACGAAAAACATGAACCAGAGCTTGTAGAAGGTTTTGGTTTTAATGACCTCGCTGGGCGGAAAGTCTTCGGTTTTGATGACCGGCCTCAGGGTGGTCACCTTTTTCGGTTCCTTATCAACGGGCTTGTATCCTTCGGGCGGGTTGACCAGCAGCAGGGCCAGACCACAGACCACGACCAGAAATGCGACGCCGAAGATCATCATCGCATTGCTGATGCCGAAGCGGGCGATCAAAAAATTGGCCAGAGGCGCAATGTAAACCGAGGCCAGTCCAAATCCTGCCACAACGATACCGGCGATCATACCGGTTTTTGATGCCGGGAACCACTTGATGGCCGGCGGGGTGGCGGAAGCGTAGCCAAAGCCGAGACCCAGGCCGGTCAGCACCCCGAAACCGAGGATCCAGTTGGCCAGAATGGTGCTCTGGGAAGTGGCCAGGAGACCGGCACCGGTCAGAAGGCCGCCGAATATGGCTGTCAGTCGGGGATTGACCTTGTCCTGAAGCCGGCCGGCGGCCAGCATGGCCAGGGTAAACATCAGGCAGCACACCGCGAACGGGTCATTCAGCGAGGCGATGTCCCAGTTGAAGCGGCCGTCACCGGCCTGAATCGACTCCTTGATTTCCAGTTTGAATATGCTCCAGGTGTAAAGAATACCGAGAGCCAGATTGATTCCCAAGCCGGCCGAAACCACCTGCCAGCCGCGGTTCCTGATCTTTTCCATTTGCCGAAACCTCCTTCTATGGAATTGTTGTGGAACGAACCATTTTATAGAATGAATAATAATTAGTGAATTATGTTCATTTTTCTATTTTGTATAAACAAAAAAATCATACCTGTGGGAGTGTAGAGCAAAAAGAATGCCATCGGCCTAAAATCTTAGTAAATTATTGAAATTATTTAAAATAATATGTATTACAAAGCGGTGCTTTCGATGGAAATTGCTACAACCTAGGTTGTAGAAACCGGTTACTGGGCCGACGGTTGCGGCGTGCTACTAGGTGCCGGTCGTATTACAAAATAAATTGTAAGCACAACCAAAGTTGTACCCTGATTGGAATTGAAAATATGGAAGGTGGCGGGTTTTAGACGGTTGGAGGAAGGATGTGGGGGTAGGGCCTATTCCTCATCCTTTTTCTTTTTCATCCGTTTGCTCAGCGCTTGCTGCGTAATACCCAGCAGGCCGGCGGCAGCGGACTGATTGCCGCCGGTCCGCCGCATCGCTTCGGCAACCAGCAGATCGGTGGCCTGTTTGATGGTCGGCAGCTTTTCCGAAAATCCGATCAGGGTTGTTCCCGGCTCCGGCGTGTGGGTGACGGCTAGCGGCATGGTATTTTCGCGGGACTGATACAGCCGGATATGGGCTTTGAACACGTCGAGCGACAATACACCCCCCTTGTGACGGCTGACCGCGTCGAAGACCAGAGTTTGCAATTCCCGCACGTTGCCTGGAAAGGGATAAGTCCTGAGCAACGTGGTGAGTTCGTTCGGCACGACCGGTTTTTTCTTGTCCAGCGTCCGGGCGGCTTCGACCAGGAAATGCTCGAAAAGCAGCGGGATGTCATCCATGCGCTCCCGCAACGGTGGGATGTAGATGCGGTGGGTGCGCAAGCGGTAGTTCAAATCCTTGCGGAAAAGGCCGGCTTTCTGACGCTCCCATAGGTCAACGTTCGATGACGCCACGATGCGTACATCCGTGCGTTTGGCAACATCCTGCCCCAGTGGGAAATACTCGCCTTCCTGCAGCAACCGGAGAAGTTTCACCTGGGAGGCTGTGCTCAGATCCCCGATTTCGTCCAGAAAAAGGGTGCCGCCCGAGGCTTGCTCAATCAACCCCCTGCGATCGCGTTCCGCACCGGTGAAAGCCCCCCTGACATGGCCGAAAAGGGTATCTGAAAAGACGTTGTCGTCGAGGCCGGCCACATTGACCGCGACGAATGCGCCTTCCAAACCGCTCAGGGTGTGCAGCGTGCGCGCGATGAGTTCCTTGCCCACGCCGGTTTCTCCCCGGATCAACACCGGCTGAGAGGTCTGAGCAATCGATTCGATGTACTGAAAAATGGAGAGCATCTTCTTGTTGTTGGTGATGATGCTGGTAAAGGCCTCCGGCTTTACAAGTGCGTCGGCAAGAATATGGTGCTTGAGAGCGAAATTTTCGCGCTTGAGTTCTCTAAACGACACAGCCCGGTTGACCCCCGAAACCAGCCGGTCTGTTTCAACCGGTTTGATCACGTAGTCAAAAGCGCCGGACTTCATGCATAAAACAGCCGTTTCGACGTCCACTGCGCCGGTCACGATAATGACCGGTATCTCGGGGAATTCGCGGTTCACCCGGTTCAGCAGTTCCCGGCCGTCGATGTGGGGCATGGTGAGATCCAGCAGCAAGACCTCTACCGGGTGACGGGCCAGCAGGTCCATCACCCGGCGGCTGTCCTGACAGGTCAGCGTGTTGCTCAAGCCGGCTATCTGCAGCGCCGTATCGATCGCCAGCAGGATGGCGGCTTCGTCGTCGACGATGAGGATCGGATTCGAAGGATGAGGTTTGCCGCTCATGAAGATTCCTTTTGGAGGCTTGAAACGGGACCGGTCACCGTCAGACATACCCGGGCGGTCGTTCCCTTGCTTACCGTGGAGGTGAAGCGCATGGCGCCGCCGTGATCTTCGACGATTCGATCGGCAATTGCCAGCCCCAGCCCGGTACCGCCGGATTCACGTTTGGTGGTGAAAAACGGGTTTCGAATTCTTTGAAGCACCTCTTCGGGCATGCCACAGCCCTCGTCCGTGACCTCTATCACCACCTGTCCGGCGCTTGCCTCATACGCGGTGGTGAGCCGAATGGCCTGTTCGGGATCGGGCAGCGCCTGGCAGGCATTGACCAGCAAGTTAATGACCACCTGCCCGATTTTTTGGGAATTGCCCTTGAACCGTGGAATGTCCGGTCCGTACTGGGCGCTAAAATGATGGGTGCTTCTTTTGATCAGGTTTCCTACCAGGCCCACCGCTTTGGCGACAATCGGGTTTATCTCGACATGATCCACCATTTCGGACGGGCCCTGACGGGCGAAATCCTTCAGCTCGCCGACGATGGTCTTGACCCTCTCGGCACCATCGCTGATGTTGGCCAGCAGCAACGGAATCCTTTCACGCAGCCGGCTGTAGTCCATGCGGCCGACTTTGAAGTCTCCGTGATCGCGGTGATAGTCGTCGAGGATCGGCAGAACGGCCTGCCAGGCCTGTTGCAGAATCGGCGCATTGAGCATGATAAACGTCACCGGGTTGTTAATTTCATGGGCGACGCCAGAGACCAGCGTTCCGAGGGTCGTCATTTTGTCGGCCTGAAACAACTGCTCACGGTGGAGCCGGGCCTGGCTTTCCGCCCGTTTTTTTTCCGTGACATCCCGGGCGGTAATGAAGACCCGCACCGTTTTCCCAGCGTCCATCAGAGAGGCCAGAGTCGCCTCGACCGGGATGCGCTCACCGCTTTTAACCGTCAAGCCGGTCTCGAACAAGTCCGGGGCCGTGCCGCCGGAATAGAGAAGATCGAGCCGGTCCTGGAAAGTCGGTTTTTCGTCCGACGGCATGATCTCGAAAATGGTCATAGCCAGCATTTCATCCGTGTCGAAACCGCTGGCTTCGTGCCAGGCGCGATTGACATAGGTGATGCGGCCACCCGCATCGAAGGCGAGAATGAATTCCCGGGCGGTTTCCGCCAGCAGTCTGTACTTTTCTTCGCTTTCGCGCAGGGCTTCATCGGCCAATCGCTGACGGCGCTGGCTGCCGGCGCTCTGCCAGATGACATAACCGGAAAGACCGATGATCAGGAGCAGAATGGCCAGGCAGACAGCGGTTAACCGGCGGGTGATAGCAGCTATTTCGGCCCGCACATCTTCGACGTAGATGCCGGTGCCGATGATCCAGCCCCACGGGTCGAATCCTTTGACATAGGAGATCTTGGGCACGATCCGCTGCGGGTCGTCCTTCCACTGCCATTGATAGTCCACATAGCCGGCGCCCCTGTTTTTCACAATTTTGACGAATTCCACAAAGAGCTTTTTACCGTTGGGGTCGGAGAAGCCCGAAATGTCTTTACCTTCGAGATCCGGGCGATACGGGTGCATGATAAGATACGGATGCATGTCGTTGATCCAGAAATAGTCCTTGGATTCGGTTCCGTAGCGCAGTCGACGGAGTTCATCGATGGCCCGCCTGCGGGCATCCGCTGGGGACATCTGTCCGCTGATTTCCTTTTTTCGATAGCCATCGAGGACGCTCCAGGCGGTTTCGGTCAACTCCCGGATCATTTCGCGCTTGTCGTTCATCATGCGGTCTTGCAGAATCGGAAGGATCAGGAGAAAAATAGTGCCGACGAAAAGCGCTACTGTCAGCACCACCGGCAGAAGAATCCGGATGGGTATGACTTGAAACCAGTTTTTAACGGTTTTTGCTTCCATTGCAGCGAGTTGGCACTTTGAAATGACGTCATCGGACTATGACCCAAAGCGGTTGAGGTGTCAAGAATGGAAGGTTTCAGGGGAACTTTCGGCCGGGGGAAACAATCGTGACTCTTCCGGATACCCGTGGCAGGACAAAGCCTGACCCTTAGGTTTTAAGATAACGTTTTTGGCAAGGCCAGAGCGATAAGGCTGTATTGTGATACGCCGTCAACCGATAACGCAGTCCAAAACCTTTATTTTAAAGCCTATATTTGTGATCAGGACTTTACCGGGGGAAAACCGGTGAAGGTGGATATACACTCGAAGGGGGTGGGTAGGTTGACCCCGAATAGTAGCCCGATGGCGGTGGCGGCGGGTAGGCTGATCCCGAATAGTATCCTGGTGGCGGTGGCGGCGGCGGTATCGAAACCCGCGGCCGCGAGGCACGCAAGACGCCCGGGATCTGATTCCCCTTTGCATACATGCATTGCTGATAGGCATTGTCATATTGCTGTTGGACCTGCCAGCCGGCGGCATAGGCCGGCCCGGATGCCGCCGCGGTGCCGCCGATGAGACCGGATCCCGCTCCAATCGCGGCACCGGCCCCCGCGTTACCGGAGGCGGCACCGATCGCCGCACCCAGTCCGGCCCCCATCAGGGCGCCTATCGCCGCCCCGCCGGTGAGGTTCTGATTGACCACGCCGTCCGGTGTCGCGCCTGTCTGAAGGGCCGCCCAATTCCTGCAGGCAAGGTCCTCGGACTGAAACACCTCGAAGGATTTTCCCGCCGACGGCAGCACCATGACACTTGGCCCGGTCGGCATCGTCGCGCAAGCGCTCAAAACCATAACGACCGCCAACATCACAAGAAAGCGTATTCCCTTCATTTGGCCAAGTTCTCCTTTACGGGTTCGGTGGCGTCGGCTGCGGAACGACCTTCATCCATCCTTCCGGGCAGGTTTTCACATACGGGTAATACCCTTGCGGATTCTGGCAATAATACCAATAATCATCAGGCCGCTGCTCCGGTTCGACATACACCGGCGGTTGTTGCTTGACGATAACCGGTGGCGGGGAGTAATAGCCGTACGGGTACCACGGCGGTCCCACGACTAACGGGCCTCCCCAATAGAACCCGAGATTCCAGGAGGTACGCGGGCCCCAATAGGCACGATGGCCCCGATAGCCACGATAGCCACGATAGCCGCGCCAACCCCCATAATACCCTGCGCGGCCATGATATCCGGATTTATAGCCTTTTCCGCCATAGCCGTGTGAGCGGCCTGCGTCACTCGACAAGGGAGCGGCGAGAAAAAGCGCAATGGTTATACTAGCCATCAAAGCAATTTTTTTCATTCTATCCTCCTCGCCCGACTCATCGGCGGCATTAAAATCGGATTCTGATGGTTAAGACGCTCACATCGCAAAAAGGTTTACCAAAAAAATAGACCATTTTATTGCGTTGAAATTCAGATTTAATATATACAGGAAAACGAACCTGCACAAGGAACCTCACCGAAAAGGGACGATTCATCACCGGACACCGTATTGATACAACGTTTTTGTAAACAAGAAAGAGTGAGCATCCATGGCAGACAAAAATTCTATTGCAATGCAATTACCCGCTTTTCACAGCCGCATGAATTACCTCCATGATCCGGCCCTGAACAAGGGAACGGCCTTCACCGAAGAAGAACGTGACAAATTAGGGCTCAGGGGGCTTTTGCCGCCGGGAATCAATACCATGGAAGAGCAGGTGCTGCGGGTCATGGGAAATTACAACCGCAAAACGACCGACCTGGAGAAATACATTTTTTTGGTTGCGCTTCAGGATCGCAACCAGACGCTGTTTTATCGGGTGCTGACCGATCATCTCGCAGAGATGATGCCCATTATATACACCCCTACCGTCGGCCTGGCTTGTCAGGAGTTTGTCCATATTTTTCGCCGCCCGAAAGGCATTTTTGTTTCCGATAAAAACAAAGGCCGGTTTTCGGAAATCTTGCAGAATTGGCCCAACAAAGAGGTTCGCGTCATTGTGATCACCGACGGCGAACGCATTCTCGGGTTGGGTGATCTGGGTGTTGCCGGGATGGGTATTCCGGTCGGTAAACTGTCGCTTTATACCGCCTGTGCCGGGATTCATCCCTCCTGGTGTCTGCCGGTGACCATCGATGTCGGCACCAACAATGTCGAGCTGCAAAAAGACCCGCTCTACTTCGGGATGCGTCACCAGCGAATCCGAGGCGAAGAATATGACGACCTCATCGAAGAATTTATAACGGCTGTACAGGAGAATTTCCCTAACACATTGATACAATTTGAAGATTTTGGAAATATCAATGCATTTCGATTGTTGAACAAGTATCGGAACCGGATCTGCGCATTTAACGACGATATGCAGGGAACGGCCAGCGTGGCTTTGGCAGGTTTGTATGCGGCGATGCGAATGATCGGTCAAAAAATCACCGATCAGAAGATACTGTTCCTGGGCGCGGGCGAAGCCGGGACCGGCATTGGGGATTTGATCGTCTCTGCCATGATGAACGAAGGATTGTCACAAACAGAAGCCCGACAGCGGTGCTGGTTTGTCGATTCCAGGGGGCTGGTCGTTAAAAGCCGTAAAAATCTGCCCGAACACAAGCTGCGCTATGCGCACGATTTTAAAGACCACCCCTATTTCCTCGATGCGGTCAAAGCCCTGAAGCCCACTGCCATTATAGGTGTTTCCGGGCAGCCGGGCACATTTACGCAGCCTATTCTGGAGGAAATGGCACGCTGTAACGAAAGACCCATTGTCTTTGCCCTGTCGAATCCAACGCCGCGATCCGAATGCACGGCCAAAGAAGCCTATGTCTGGACTCATGGCCGCGCCATTTTTGCAAGCGGCAGCCCGTTTGAACCTTTTACGCTCGAAGGAATAACGTATGAGCCCGGTCAGGGGAACAATGCCTATATCTTTCCCGGAGTGGGATTGGGCGTCATTGCCTGCCGAGCCAAACATGTCACCGATGAGATGTTTCTGGCAGCAGCCCAAACACTGGCGGCTGAGGTCACCGAAGATGACTTCAAAAGGGGGAGCATCTACCCGCCGCTCGGCCATATCCGCGAAATTTCAGCCAAGATAGCGACGGCCGTGTGTGAAGTCGCCTATGAGCAGGGACTGGCAGTAAATCCTCGGCCCGACGATCTATCGGCCTTCATCAAATCCCAGATGTATGAACCAAATTACCGCAACTATGTATAGGGCCCCAGCAAGAAATAATTCCACATCTTGCTTGTCTTTTGGAGCGTCTACCGCGTTACATCCACCGACACGTATCTCGATATGCGCCGCTGGATGTGCCTTGTAGACGAACCCAAATCCGGCGAAATCTTGTGGAATTATGTCTAACCGTGACCCTAGACAACCGCGAAAAAGTGGGGGTGTATTTTAAAAACAAGAGTTTATCTGATTGGATACTTGACAAGCCATGTTTTGGAGTTAGTCTTTCCATGAACGATTCTTGTATAAGGAGGGCCACGCCTTAATTAAAATGAAAAAACCTGTTAACGTGTTTTAGAACAACAACGTCTATTCCCCTCCATTTCGCTTTCACACTTCCCCTCCTTAGCGTTGTTTGCTCCGTTAATAAGATAGAAGGAGTAAGACGGCGGATCTCATTTCACCCGTAGTTTAATATAACTGTTTTCGTAGGGCTTGTCTGGGTGTTTTCGAAGCTCGACAACGGGCAGGGACTAAAAATAACAGCTAATATCCTTGTCATTTGAATTATTTGCGCTGTCTTTGTGAGCGGGCTGATTATTACGGGCTTCTACATTTGACTGTACGGCCACAAGACAACAACAAAAACTGTCAATCGACCTTGAATCTGTAAAGCGTAAGGACACCTCATATCAGGTGAAATGCCCTGCAGCGGCTGACAAAGGAGGACAAATGAAAAACATCATACGTCTTGTCGGCATTATGATTTTTCTTATCGCAGCAATACAAGCTGAAACAGGACGGGGCAGCGGATTCGGCGACATCCTTGACAGCGCCAAGAAAATCGTCGGCAGTGCTGGAGGCGGTGGTCTCGGGAATACCGATGTCGTCAACGGGCTCAAAGAAGCGCTCGAAATCGGAACAGGCTACGCTGTCGGCACTGCTTCGAAACCCGACGGCTATTACAGCAACCCCTCCATCAAGATCCCGCTTCCGGGGGAGATCCAAAAGGTAGAAAAACTCCTGCGTGCCGTCGGATACAGCCAAACGGTCGATGAATTCGAGCTGAGCATGAACCGGGCCGCCGAGAAGGCGGCACCGCAGGCCAAGTCGATTTTCGTGGATGCCGTGAAGCAGATGCAGATCGACGATGCACAGAAGATCCTGCAGGGCCCGGACAACGCCGCCACCGAATATTTCAAGAAAACAACTTCCGGCCGTCTCACAGAGGTTTTCAAACCGATTGTAAGAGATTCGATGAACTCAGTCGGTGTGACCCGGCAGTACGAGGATCTCAACAGCAAATTGTCCAGTATGCCGATGGGCGGTAAGCTGGGCTTCGATCTCGACCGGTACGTCACCGACAAAAGCCTAAAGGGTCTTTTTTTCCTAGTAGCAGTAGAAGAGAAAAAAATCCGCCAGGACCCGGCCGCAAGGACAACGGAGCTGCTTAAAAAAGTATTCGGAAGTCGCTGAAAACGCTGGAAACAGCAATCCCGAATCGAATGGGCCGATATACAGGACAACAACAAAGGGGCATATAATGTCGATTATTACGATAAACAGAGGGTCTTACAGCCGGGGCAAAGAGGTCGCGGAAAAATTGGCCCTGAAATTGGGATATGAGTGCATTTCGCGAGACATCCTACTGGAAGCCTCTGATGAATTCAATATTCCGGAAATCAAACTCATCAGGGCGCTGCATGATCCCGCAACGGTCCTTGAGCGTTTTAGACACGGCAAAGACAGATATATAAGCTATCTCTATGCCGCACTGCTCCAACATGTTCGCAAAGACAATATTGTATATCACGGTCTGGCCGGACAGTTTTTTCTTCGTGACATTCCGCACGTTCTGAAAGTCAGAGTTATTGCCGATATGAAAGACCGGGTAAAGGAAGAGATGAGGCGGGAAAATATTTCAGCTGAGGAAGCTCTTTTTATCTTAAAGAAAGACGATGATGAACGTCGCAAATGGGCTCTGCAGGTTTATGGCGCGGATACATGGGACAGCCGGCTCTATGATATCGTCTTGCACATCGGAAGGTTGACGGTTGACAATGCGGTGGACATCCTTTTTGATACGGCCCAAAAACCAAATTTTCAAACGTCGACGGAAAGCCGGCAACTGGTCGATGACCTGGCGCTGTCAGCAACGGTGAAGGCGGCTTTGTCCGAAATAGCACCAAAAATTAAAACTGCAGCCGATCACGGCAAAATACACATCAGCAACTTAGATAATGAAACGGGAAGCAAAGACGAAGCTCAGATAAAAACTATCGCCATGCAAGTTGAAGGTGTTGAAGAAGTGATTTTTAAAGTAATTGCACCGAAAGAAAAGCACAATCATGTCAACCCTTTTCACAACATTTGAACAATTCGGAGACGATCCTTTTTCTTCAAAAATTAGGTCTCGAGACACAATAGCCTTCTAAGGATTCAAGACTTCTCCCAGTTTCACCAAGCTTTCGTAACATCCAACCGCAACGACTGTGTCGCCGGCATTAATTTTCGTATCGGCCGATGGGTTGAATAACATGGTCCCATCATCCTTAACGATGGACAGGATGATCAGGTCATAGGTCCTGCGTATTCCCGAATCTTGTAAAGTAACATCGACCAGTGTCGATGAGGCGGATACTTTTACCTCCTCGATATGGATGTCCGTGCTTTCATCTGAGAAAGCCAATTCCAGGAAACGGATCACATTGGGGCGCAGGATCGCATGAGCCATTCGCCTGGCGCCGACATCGAACGGGGAGACGACGACATCTGCTCCGGCGGAATACAACGGCTTCTTAGTTTCGTTTTGGCTGGCTCTTGCGACAACGTAAAGGTTCGGATTCAATCCCCGGGCAAGCAAGACGAGGAAAACGTTGTCGGCATCGGTGCCGAGGGTCGCGATGAGGTTCGACGCCCGTTTGATACCCGCCTTCTTTAGATTGGCCTCCTGCGTCGCTTCGCCCGTGACATAAATAATACCGTCTTCATTCATGATTGGGATGCGATTGGTGTTTTTCTCGATGACCACAAAGTCGAGATGCCTCTGGGTGAGGTATCGGCAAAACGCACGCCCCATCCTGCCATATCCGCAGACGATGTAATGAGTATTCAGTCGGTCTATTTTCTTGTCCAATTTGTGCCTCCCCAAAATGAGCCGGATACGTCCTTCCACTAAAAATTGGATTACGTTACCGATGACGTAGGCGACAAAGCCGACCCCCAAAACGATGAGAATCAAGGTAAAAATACGCCCGGTTGGGCTGAGTTGACGAATTTCACCAAATCCGACCGTGGAAAAAGTGATCACCGTCATGTAAAGCGAATCCAACATCGGCCAACCCTCGATCAGCATATATCCTGCCGTACCGAGGGCGACCAGGATTGCGGAGACCAGAATGGTTATGATGAGGTGGGCCGTGCGATCCAAAACGCCATCCGAATGTGCATTAAAAAAATTTCCGGCGATTTATTTAATTTTATAAGGATATCAAGTACTCGGTGTCAAACAAAAAGCACCACGGCTCAGCGAGCTTAAAACCGTTCTACAAACTCCCGACCCGCCGGCGCGCATCAACTGGGATATAACGATCAAGCCCATTTAAACACCGAGTACCATCTAAACGGCCCCGATTTCCGGTTGCTATTTACGGGTGAAGCCCTCGACGGTGTTTCGCTTTCGGTCCGTTGACCCAAAACGGTGAACAGCTTGCCTTTATTTTTATTTATTGTTACGACGTTATCATCTGCCTGTTCGTGCTGAACGCGCCCAGAATCCGGACATTCAGAAACCTCCATGCTAGCAGATTGGGTCGAATCCGGCGGCCCCAATTCGAACTTCAGACTCTCTCTGAGCTTAAATTTCCAGTTGAAGAGCACCGTGCCTTTATCATTTGGGGAGAGATAGAAACGATGAACGAGCATGGGATCCTCTTTTTAAAACAAAAATATGACGGTAAGGCCCATCGACGCAACTATGCCGCCATGACACGGCGATTTTCGGTTATATTCGCTCTGGTTTGTCTTCTTTTGGGGCATTCGCCCCTTTCAACGCTGGCGGACGAAAAGGAAGCTGCGCCTGTAAAACGGGTGCTCGTGCTGAATTCCTACCACCCCAACTACGAGTGGAGCAGGTCTGTTATGCGGGGAATTGAGTCGGTTTTCGAAAATACCGACATCGATGTTCTTTGCAGCTATGAATATATGGACACCAAACACCACCAACCCCATATTATTTTCGGATTGTTAAAAGAACTTTATTCGAAAAAATATGCCGGTTTCAAATTTGATGTCATCATTGCCGCAGACAACAATGCGTTCGATTTTTTATTGGCCTACCGTGAAACCCTTTTCCCAAATTCCCCGGTTGTTTTCTGCGGTATTACCGGCTTTAGCGATTCCATGATTATGGGTCATTGGGGGTACACCGGGATTTTGGAAAATTATGATATCAAGAGTACGATTGAGATGGCCTTGGCTATTCACCCTGAAACGCGCAACATCGCCGTTATCAGCGGTGTTTCCACGTCGAGCCGGATACACCAGGATCGATTTTCGCAAGTGATGCCTGAATTCAAGGAACGGGTCAACTTCATCGACTTGACCCGATTGGACGTCCCTCAATTGACAAACCGGCTGGCAACAATGCCCGCTCACACCATCATCTTATATCTGGCCTATTACAAAACACCTGACGGAACTTTCCTTGCGGTTTCGGAAAGCACGTCGCTGGTCCTAAAGCATTCGGGGCGACCTGCCTATTCGATGTGGGAGCACACACTCGGGAACGGCATTGTCGGGGGAATGATGCTCAGCGGCGACGTACAAGGTCGAAAAGCAGCCGAATACGCTCTGAAAATCCTGAAGGGCATCGACATCGAGACCTTGCCGGTGATATCCGAGAGTGATGTATCCCCGGTTTTTGACTATCCTATGTTGAAATATTTTAATATTCCCCAGTCGAAGCTTCCGAAAAATGCCGTGATACGCAATGAACCCCAAACGCTCTATTATCGTTACAAGTATTTGATCTGGGCGTTCGTTGCTTTGGCCTTTTACCAGTCATTCACAATATTTACTCTCCGACGCAACCTTGGCAAACGGAAACAAGCCGAGGAGGATCTGGCCGAATCCCGGTCTCAGCTTCAAAGTATCCTCACGTCTATGAAGGATATTATTTTTGTGTTCGATAGGCAGGGCGTTTTCACCGAGTGCTATGCTCCCAAGGAAGAGCTGATCTTGCCCCTCGACTCTTTCATTGGGAAAAAACACTCGGAGGTCATGCCGCCCGATATTGATGTGAAGTATACTGAGGCCTTCGGCAAGTGCAAAGAGGGGAAGGTGACTGAATACGATTACAAGCTCGAGGTCGCCGGCGAAACGAAATGGTACGCCGCTAAATTCTCGCCGATGCGCTTTGCTGATGACTTCACCGGTTGTGTGGCCGTCATAAGAGACATCACCGATCGCAAACGGGCAGAAGACAGAGAAAAACAGCTTGAATCCCAATTGCTCCACGCCCAGAAAATGGAGCCATCGGTACCTTTGCCGGGGGCATCGCGCATGACCTGAATAACATCCTGGGGGCCATCACCACCTGCAGCGAAATGTCACTTCTGGATACACCGCAGGACAACCCGGTTTTTGAAGACCTCCAACACGTGCTCCACGCCGCCAACAGGGGCAAGAACCTGATCCGGCACATCCTGGCCTTCAGTCGAAAAAAAGACCAGGAAAGACAGCCGATTCACGTCAAAACCATTTTAAGGGAATGCCTGGACCTGCTGGAACACGTCATACCGGCTTGCATTAAAATCGAGGTGAACACGCTTTCCGACACATCCATTGTACTGGCCGATCCAAACAAGCTTCTTCAGGTGATCATGAACCTGTGCACCAACGCTGAACAGGCCATGCGGGGCCAAAACGGTATTTTGACCATTGCCCTGGATCGGGTGATGATTTCCGAAGACGCTCCCCAATCGGTTTTGGAATTAAACCCCGGTTCATACGTCCGCTTGTCTGTGGCGGATACCGGCTTTGGCATGGGCCCCTCGGTTCTCAACCGGATCTTCGAACCGTTTTATACCACCCGGAAACCGAGCGAGGGCACCGGGTTGGGGCTCTCGGTTGCCCACGGCATCATCAAAGGATATGGCGGCGTCATCACTGTTGAAAGCGCGCCTGCCAAGGGGAGCATTTTCAAGGTGTACCTTCCCACTGTGGACGAAGAAACCCTGACGACAAGTCTACCGGCTGCGGCATCACTGCAAACGGGCAACGAGCGTATTTTGCTGGTGGACGACGATACGGACATGCTCTATTCCATCAAAAAACTATTGGAGCGCCTGGGTTACGACGTCGTCAGTTGCTTGGAAAGCAGCCAGGCCCTGGAAACATTCCGTCAAGATCCGGAGGGGTACAGCCTGATTATCGCCGACCAAATCATGCCGTCGATGACCGGGTTGCAGCTTTCGAAGGAGATTTCAAACTGCCGGCCGGATATTCCCATTATCCTTTGCAGCGGTGTATTGGATGAATCCAGCGTTGAAGTCTCCACAGAACTGCTCCAAAATAACGGCATCGCTGCCTTCATCCACAAGCCTTTCAGCATGGTTGAGATTTCCCAGGTGATCCGGCGGGTGTTTCGGTGCGGAGCGACCCCGAACCCGTTAAAGGAACCCGTATATGGCCAGAGTTCTGATCATCGATGACAACCCGGATTTTTGCCACGGGCTCTCCCGGATCGTCGGCCGCATGGGCCACGAGGCTTTAGCCAGAGCGACGTTGGCCGAAGGCGTCGCGGCGGCGCAGGCCCGGGCGGTGGACGCGATCTTTTTGGATGTAGGCCTGCCGGACGGCAGTGGGCTTTCCCTGCTCCCCCAGATCGATCAACTGCCCTCCCGGCCGGTTGTGATCATCATCACCGGCGCCGGCGACCCGGACGGTGCCGCGCTGGCCATCACCAGCGGTGCCTGGGATTATATCGAAAAGGGCACCTCGTCCAAACACATTGCCCTGGCCCTCAAACGTGCCCTCGACTACCGCCGGCACCATCAACCCACCGACGGGTCGCCGGCCATGGTGTCCCTGCGCCGGGAAGCGATCATCGGCAACAGTCCGCGGATCAACGCCTGTCTGGACATGGTGGCCCACTGTGCCGCAAGCGATGTCAACGTGCTGATCACCGGGGAGACCGGCACCGGCAAGGAGCTGTTTGCCCGGGCGATCCACGAGAACAGCGCCCGGGCGGAGGGACCGTTTGTGGTCGTCGATTGCACGGCCCTTCCGGAAACGCTGGTTGAGAGCCTTTTGTTCGGTTACAGCCGGGGCGCCTTCACCGGGGCCGAAGAGGATAAACAAGGTCTTGTGATGCAGGCCGATCAGGGCACCTTGTTGCTGGATGAAGTGGGCGAGTTGCTCCCGGCGCTTCAGAAGGCCTTTCTGCGGGTGCTGGAAGAGCGGCGGGTCCGGCCCCTTGGCGGCCGGCAGGAGGTTGCCAGCGATTTCAGGCTGTTGGCGGCCACCCACCGCAACCTGGAGCAGATGGTGGCGC
>JARFQH010000320.1 GCA_029287875.1 Desulfobacteraceae bacterium
CGGTGAAGCGGCAGTAAAAAAGTATGCTCAGAAGCTGGACAACTGGACCGGTGATTTCATCATTACCCAGGATGATATCGCCAAGGCGGCGGCGAGTTTGGATCAGCGCACGAAAAACGATATTCAGTTCGCCTACGATCAGGTTTTCACTTTTGCTAAAAAGCAGCGTGAGAGCATGCTTGAATTTGAAACGGAATTGCACCCCGGTGTCGTGGCCGGACAAAAACTGATCCCTGTGAACGTCGCCGGGTGTTATGTGCCGGGAGGACGCTTTGCCCATGCCGCATCTGCCCTCATGAGCATTGCCACGGCCAAGGCCGCCGGGGTTCCCTACGTGGTTGCCTGCTCCCCTTCCCACCATGGGGGCGGCATTCATCCGTCCATTCTCTATGCCATGTCGGTTTGTAAGCCGGATGTGATACTGACTCTGGGCGGGGTGCAGGCCGTTGCCGCCATGGCCTATGGGATTTTCACGGGCAAACCTGCGGACATCCTGGTGGGACCCGGCAACAAATTTGTGGCCGAGGCCAAGCGCATTCTCTATGGGGAAGTGGGTATCGATGTGTTTGCAGGTCCTTCTGAAATCTGTGTCATTGCCGATGAGACGGCGGATCCCGACATTGTCGCCGCCGATCTGGTGGGCCAGGCGGAGCACGGCTATGACTCACCGGCCGTGTTGATTTCGACATCACAGACTCTGGCCAAGGAGGTAATGAAGAAAGTTCCCGAGGTCATCGCCGCATTGCCGGCGCCCGAGGTGTCCGAGGCATCCTGGCGCGATTACGGAGAGGTGATCGTGACCTCCACAAGGGAGGAGGCCGCCAAGGTGAGCGATGAATATGCATCGGAGCATTTGGAGATTCAGGCAGCAGATCTCGACTGGTGGTTAAATACGTTGACCAATTACGGTTCCCTCTTTTTGGGTGAAGAATCCACGGTGGCTTATGGTGATAAGACCTCCGGCCCCAATCATATCCTGCCCACCAAGAAAGCGGGGCGCTACTCCGGTGGATTGAGTGCCGGCAAGTTTATCAAAACAGTCACCTACCAGCGGTTGACCAGGGAAGCAAATCGGCAGATTGGATGCGTTTCTGCACGCATTTCCCGTCTGGAAGGCATGGAGGCCCATGCACGTACATCAGATGTGCGCCTGGCCAAGTATTTTCCGGATGAGAAATTTGATTTAAGGGGATCCAAATGAGTGTGATCGACGAACTGTTCGGGTTGGAAGGCCGGGTTGCCCTGGTGACAGGCGGCAGCTCGGGTATCGGGCGGGCCATGGCGTTTCACCTCGCCCGGGCGGGTGCGGCGGTCGTGCATGCCGCGCTTCCCCGGGAGGAGGAGGCTCTCAAGGCGGCGGTGACCGAATCAGAATCCTTGGGGGTGCGTGCCGCCTACGTGACTTGCGATGTAAGCCATCTCGAGGAGCTCTCCGGCATGGTGGAGCGGGCCTCTTCCTTTTTCGGATCTCCCGACATCCTGGTCAACGCCGCCGGTGTCAACCTCAGGGAGCCATGGGAAAAGGTGAGCCCTGAGTCGTGGAACAAGACCATCACCATCAATTTGACGGCCCCGTTCTTCCTGGCACGCCTGTTGGTACCATCAATGCGCGATAAAAAGTGGGGAAAAATCATCAACATTGGATCCCTTCAGGCGGTACGGGCTTTTCCCAACAGCGTTCCGTACGGCGCGTCCAAGGGCGGGGTGATGCAGCTGACGCGTGCCATGGCGGAAGCATGGTCCAAGGACCAGAGTGGGATCACCTGCAACGCCATCGGGCCGGGATTTTTCAAGACCGGTCTCACCTCGCCGTTGTACAACGACCAAAAGGTCATCGACGCACTGGCCAGACAGACCATTATCGGGCGCAACGGGGAAATGTCGGACCTGGCGGGGGTAACGGTGTTTCTGGCCTCCCGGGCTTCGGACTACATCACCGGGCAGCTGATCTTTTTAGACGGCGGTTGGTCCGCTAAATAACACAACGTTAAAAGGAAAGAACACGCATGAAAGCACTTGTGTACACGAAACCGAACGAGGTCGTATACCGGGACGAACCGGATCCGGCGCCCGGGGAGGGTCAGGTGCTGGTAAAAATTGAAGCCTCGGGCATCTGCGGTTCCGACATGCACGCCTACCGCGGGCACGACCCTCGCAGAGTTCCCCCGCTCATCCTGGGGCACGAGGTGGCGGGAAGCGTCGCATCGGGAGGAAGAAAGGGCGAGCGGGTGGTAATAAACCCGCTCATGACATGCGGCATGTGCGCCTACTGCGAAAGCGGCCGCACGAACCTGTGCACCACGAGAGAACTCATTGGAATGCGGGTTGCGGGTGCCTACTGCGAGTATGTGGCGATTTCCGAACAGAACCTGGTTCCTATTCCCGGTTCCTTCGACATGGTGAAGGCCTCCCTCGCTGAACCGGCGGCCTGTGCACTCCATACACTTAACAGGGCCCGAATGATGTCACCGCGGCCTCTTAGTGAACTGCGGACACTGGTTATCGGGGGCGGGGCCATCGGGATGCTTTCCGCTCTGCTTCTCACGAGTTACGGGTGCAGGCACGTGACGGTGGCCGAGACCAACAAGCTGAGACGGGAGACGGTTGCGCACTCGACTGACTGCGTCGTCCATGACCCGTCGAGTGATCCCGAAATCCCTGCCGATTCTTTCGAACTGGTGATCGACGCGGTGGGGGGAGGGGTAACCCGGTCACTGGGGTCGCGGGCGGTCATGCCGGGAGGGATCTTCGCCCATATCGGGCTCATGGATTCGAAGGAAGGCCTCGACATCAGGAAGGTGACTCTACAGGAAGTTTCCCTCATCGGAATCTATACGTACACCCGGGAGGATTTTCGGGCCACCGTGGGCGCCCTGGCCGGCGGCATGTTCGGGGGCCTCGAGTGGGTGGAGACAAGACCCCTTGCCGGCGGCGCCCGCGCTTTCGAAGACCTTGACAGGGGAAGAACTCCCGCGGCCAAGATCGTGCTGGTGCCGGAATTATAGTCGGCGCCACGCCTGGCTTACGGGCGCTCGAGTCTGACAAACCATGCCGCTGCGGATTCGGATCGTTGGGCTAACGTCGTTGAACACCCCCGTTCCGTGCCGGGGCAGTTCCCGGAGACCATCCGGTGCTGTGCCGGCATCCTATGAATTTATGGTAGACGACGAACCATTAGAACCTATCTCTTTAGCTAAAGCGGAAACTTTCGTCTTCAGAGCACGCATCGATGCTCCCCTTCGGACTTCTTTCGGGACCATGTATGATAGACCATCGGTGTTGGTTCGGCTGGAAGACAAAGATGGTGCCTATGGGTGGGGTGAGGTCTGGTGCAATTTCCCAAGCGTTGGGGCAGAACATCGTGCCAGGCTGATAAGCGATGTGTTGATTCCGCTGTTATTCGAACAATCCTCCATTCAACCGACTGAAACTCTCTCTTTTCTCACCCAAAAAACGCATATTCTGACAATACAATGCGGTGAACCCGGTCCTCTGGCTCAAGCGATTGCCGGTTTGGACATCGCTATTTGGGATCTAATCGCACGTAAAAATGGTAAACCTCTATACACCCTACTTAGTAATAATGAGGTTGAAAAGGTACCGGTTTATGCCAGCGGAATAAATCCCGACGAATCGTTGAAAACTGTATCTGATTGTCGTAAAGAGGGTTATCGGGCATTCAAGCTTAAAGTCGGCTTTGGTCATGAATTTGATTTTGCCAATATAACCCGGATCATCGAACAGTTGAGCACGAATGAAACGCTCATGCTCGATGCCAACCAGGCGTGGAGTTTGGCCGAGGCAAAAGATTTTATCGGTAAAATATCTGATTATCCAATCGAATGGCTTGAGGAGCCTTTAGCTGCAGACCGACCGGAAGCAGAATGGGCTGAACTTTCATGGGCCTCTCCCATACCTCTTGCTGCGGGCGAAAACATTCGCGGGATCGAGGATTTCAGCAATAGAATTTCAGCCGGTCATATCACTGTTATCCAGCCGGATGTGTGTAAATGGGGAGGTGTTACCGGTTGTCTACAGGTGGCCCGAAAGGCTGTCAAGGCCGGGAAACGCTATTGTCCTCATTATCTAGGCGGAGGCATCGGACTCTTGGCATCGGCGCACATTTTGGCGGCCGCGGGCGGGGACGGTTTGCTTGAATTAGATATAAATCCCAACCCCTTGAGAGAAGGATTAGCCATTCCCTTTCCGGAATTTAAAAACGGTCACTTTTTATTGCCCAATTCACCAGGACTTGGTGTAGAACCTGATTTTGAGATCGTAAAAAAATATCTCGTAGCCAACTATGCTACAGCGTCACGTTAGGCCAACAAGGGTATGCTAAGAGCGCCTCAAGTGCGCCGGCAAGTGTCCCTCCCGGTGCGTTTGGAGCGCAAAAGAACGTCGTGGCATGTTGCGGTGAATTGTCAACAGGAAGTGCCTGGAGGGTTCCGGGTCCTTCCACCGAAACCAAGGAGGCAGACTATTATGAAGAAGCTCACGACCATCGTTGTTGTAGTACTTTGCACATGTGCGCTTGCAGTCCCGGCGTTGGCAGAGGAGAAGTATCCGTCCCGACCGATCACCTATTCCATCGCCTTTCCTCCGGGCGGGCAGTCCGACCTGGAAGCCAGGAGACAGCAACCTTACCTGGAAGAGATGCTGGGACAGAAAGTCATCATTCAATACAAACCGGGTGGCGGTGGCTCCATTTGTTGGGCCGACATGGTTAAGCAAAAACCGGATGGGTATTTCGTAGCCGGCATCAACATTCCGCATATTATCCTGCAACCCATCGAACGCGGCAATGCGGGATATGAGACGGAACAGATCGTACCCATCGCCATATTTCAGGCAACTGCTCTCGGACTTGCGGTCATGAATGATTCTCCCTTCAAGACGGTCAAGGACCTGGTAGACTATGCCAAGGAACATCCCGGAGAGGTCGTGGCAGGCGGATCTGGCACCTGGTCCGGTCCGCATCTGGCCTTCCTGCAGTTCAGCAAGCTGGCCGGCATCAAAATGACCTGGATCCCATACAAGGGTGCTGCTCCGGGAGTGGCCGCATTTCTGGGCGGCCATATCAAAGTCACGATGGGTAACTCCAACGATCTGGTGGCCCACAAGGACAAGATCCGCGTCCTGGCCATGGGAACGGAAGAACGGTTCAAACACTTCCCCGACACGCCCACCTTCATAGAGTTGGGTTACGACATGACAGCCAGTGTGGACCGCGGCATGGGGGGCCCTCCCGGATTTCCCGAGCAAGCGGTGAAAGTTTTGGAAAAGGCCTGTCTCGATATTGCTTCCAAACCCGAGGTGGTGGAAGCCTTGGAGCGTGACGGTTTTGTGGTCCGAAAGATGAACGCCGCCCAAACCGCGGCATACATCGAGAAGAAGAAGGCTGAACTGATTCCGATCTTGAAGGAGTTCAAGACAAAGTAAGCGTAAATCCGCAGATTCAGATGCAATGCTGAACCGCAGAGGCGGAGATCATTTCCACCACCGCCTTTAAGGCGTATTCTACACTCCGACCCTGATAAGGGTAGCGGATGACGAACCGGAGGTGTGCCCCTGTAGGCCATACCTTCGGTTCACTGCGAGGTCGCTATGTTCGACGCCGCCCTCTCGGGCCTAATCCACGTCTTCCAAATCGACAATTTTCTTTCCCTGTGTGGCGGAGTTTTCATGGGTATCGTCTTCGGGGCTCTTCCCGGCCTCACCGCCACCATGGGCTTGGCTCTTTTGATTCCCTTCACCTTCACCATGACACCGGCGGCGGGCTTGATCATGTTGGCAGGAATCTATGTGGGCGCCATGTACGGGGATGCTATCCCGGCAGTGCTCATCAATACCCCGGGCACCCCCGCCGCAATTGCCACCACCTTTGACGGCTTTCCTCTGACACAAAAAGGAATGGCTCAGCACGGACTGGTGGCCGCGGCAGTCGCCTCCTCCTTTGGTTCCCTGGTGGCGAACGTAGTGCTGACCACTGCCGCACCACCCCTTGCCGAAGCTTCGCTCAAATTCGGGCCGCCGGAATATTTCTGGTTGGGTATTTTCGGCCTGACGATCATCGCCACCCTCTCTTCGGGATTCATCGTCAAAGGATTGCTCGGCGGTGCCGTCGGTCTCATCCTGAGCACGGTGGGCATGTCTCCGCTGGGAGGTGATGTACGGCTCACCTTCGGATACCCCGAACTGCAGGCGGGTATCGAACTAATCGTGGCTCTCATCGGGTTCTTCTGCCTTCCGGAAATCCTCACGAGCATCGTGGGTAAGCGCCAGGAGTCCTACACCTCCCAAAAGGTTATCCCCAAGCTGAGCGTGATCGGGGAGGTCATCGCATCCCTCTTCAAGAGACCCTTGCTCATGCTTCGGTCCTCGGTGATAGGAACGGTGATTGGTTTTGCCCCTGGAGCGGGGGGAAACATCGCCAGCATGGTGTCTTACAACGAAGCAGTTCGCTGGGACAAACATCCCGAGGAATTCGGCAAAGGCACGATAAAAGGTGTGGCCGCCAGCGAAGCGGCCAACAGTGCGATGGCCCCCGGCTCACTCATTCCCCTGCTTACCTTAGGGATACCGGGTTCACCCCCCGCAGCAGTCATCTTGGGCGCACTCATGCTTCACGGTATGCGGCCGGGGGTAGAACTCTTCAGCGTCCATGCATCGGTGACTTATGCGTTCATCATGAGTTTGCTAGTGGCGGCTTTTCTCGTAACCATCATCGGGTGCTTCGGGTCTTTCGTCTACGCCCGCATTATCAATATCCCCGCCCGCTACCTCGCCCCGGCGATCGTATTCATGACGGTGCTTGGATCCTACGCCATCCGAAACAACATATTGGACGTGTGGATCATGCTTCTGTTCGGGGTCATCGGATATGTAAGCAACAAACTCAGATTTCACCCTGCCCCCATTGTCCTCGGGCTGATTCTGGGGCCTTTCGTAGAGGAAGGTCTGGTGCAGTCGATTCTTGCTGGGAAGGCGGGGGGAAGCGTGTTTCTGTATATGACAGCGAGACCCATTTCCGGTGTGCTCATCGCTATGAGTGTCATGTCCGCCCTGTGGCCCATTTTCGCCAAATGGCGAGAGAAGCGTCGCAGCCGTAAGGCGGCGTCCGACAGAAACATGGAGGACAGTCATGCTTAATGCGGATTTGATCATCGGTTTTTCATCCATTGCATTGGCTGGCGTGGTTTTCGTCGCGACACGTGATCTGAGCCGTCTCGGAGGACTTTTCGTCAACTACACCCTTGTGGTGATCTTTATCCTCTCGGCACTGATGCTCATCAAGGGGTTCGTGAAACCTCAGCGGTTGTCCTTTTTTGATTCGAGCGAGGAAAGGAACAACGTGATCATCGGGGTCATCATCCTCGTGGTGTACTTGATCCTGATGCCGCTGGTTGGTTTCCTGCCTGCCAGTTACCTGTTCTATGCCATCTTCAATTTGTATCTGGCACAGGACAGGTGGAGTTGGAAGAATATCTTGCGCTCTGTGGTGATCAGTGCCGTCGTTGTGACGGTGTTCTATATGGTGTTCCGGTTTCTCCTTACAGTGCCCTTGCCGGAAGGTAAGTGGTTCGAATAGGACTTTTTAAAAATTTTAGTTGGGGACACATCGAATCAAGACCAGTTTCCGCAAGATTCGAAGACCGGCTATGGATCGATTAATGCAATTCTTCATAATGCGGCGGTAAGGGTTCCTCGCGTGGCATGCGGCCGGTTCGCACCTGCGTCGTATCCGAAGAAAAAAAGGCGTATTTCAGAGAATCGGCCGCCGTTTTTCAGCGATGTATCCCCGTGCCGCTGATACTGGTCGGCGGTATCCGTTCTTTTCGCATCTCCAACAAAATCGTAACGACGGCCTCGCCGACTGTACTGCCCTGTCACGGCCAATGATCAGGGAACCCGACTTGATCAACCGCTGGCAAACCGGCGATCGTCGCAAGGTGACCTGTGTCTCCGACAATCGCTGTTTCATCCTGATCGGGACCGGTCATGGTGTCACCTGCGCCCACTTAAGGAAACCCGATTGATTTGCCATCATCTTAAGTTGACGACTATCTCGCCCTCCCCTGCCGAGCCCTCTCCGCGCATCGTTTCCAAACGAGACAAAATTTAGAAGTAATACATTGTAAATACTAAAACGTACATTTCGATTGAAAGCACCGGCCGTATTTGGTAAGATTGTTTTGCAAAGGTCAACAGGTGCCTTTGAGTCCGGAAAAATAGTCCGGTACCCGATCCGCCCCTCCTGGCATGCCAGAGTCGAGGGGTTTTCCATTTATGATGGAAACCAACTATCAGGAGGTGATTATGAAATTCACCGAATTGATTTTGCCTGTGGCTCCGAATCCGATTATGCTGGCGGCGCTCCTGCTGGCCGCCATGTACTTGGCACGCAAGCCGTTTCATCGGGCAGTCCTGGCCTTCAGCCTGGTGATCAACAATGCCTTGAGGCTTTCGGCTGCCTCAGTGCGTCAGGCCGAAAAAAAACTGGTCGAACGCAACCGCGAGGTGCTCATGGCCGAGGGCCTTGAAAATGCCGAGCGCCTGGTAGAGCGGGAATTCGAGCGGATCAACGCCGCGGTGGTTCGCGACCTGAAAGGGTATTCAGCCCTGCAACGCCAGATGGCGGAAGTGGCCACCAAACTCGAAGAGGATCACGCCCGAAGTGTAGAGGTACCACCGAATCTGCCGAACTGGATTAACATCATCGAGTCCATCGCCACTATCAAGCATGATGGCGACTCGATGGTGGGCAAAATGCTGGGTGAAATCGACCGGAACCTCCGAGAACAAAACCGGACCGCGATCGAGAGCTTCCGCAGCTCCAGCGGCAAACGCCAGGTACTGCTCAATCGAATGCTGCCGTTATGGCGTAAGGTCCAAAAAACGTTGGACGATATCGGTCGCTCTATTTCGGATCTGACCGACCGGGCCAAGAGTATCGACCGCTACATGGACGACTACCAGGAGATCCGAGCGCGGACCGACAAGGCGGCCCGCAAGCTCTCCTCCTCCGCCACGACCCAGTTCTTTATCGCCGGCCTGGTCTTGTTGATTGCCATCGGCGGTGCGGTCATCAATTTCAACCTGATTGCACTGCCCATGTCGGAAATGGTCGGCGGCGGTAGCTTCATCGGGCCGTACAGGACATCCGATGTGGCGGGACTGGTGATCATTCTCATCGAAATCAGCATGGGGCTCTACCTGATGGAGTCGCTACGCATCACGCGGCTGTTTCCGGTCATCGGCTCAATGGACGACAAGATGCGCATGCGTATGATCTGGATTACCCTGACGCTGCTGACCGTTTTGGCCGGCGTGGAGTCGGCGTTGGCGTTCATGCGGGATCGCATCGCATCCGACATGGAAGCCCTGCGTCAAACTCTGGCCGGCGTGGAACAGACGGTTCAGGCGGGCAGCAAGATACCGACAATCGGTCAGATGATCATGGGCTTCATCCTGCCTTTTGCCCTGACCTTTGTGGCCATCCCACTGGAATCGTTTATCTCCTCGGCGCGCACCGTCCTGGGGACCATAGCCGCGGGCCTGCTCCGGCTCATCGCCTTTCTCTTGCGGCTTTCGGGCAATATCGTTTATTATACCGGCAAATTGGTCACCGCTCTCTACGATCTGATCATTTTCCCACCCCTCTGGCTCGAGGGCGTCGTCACCGAGAGACCGTTCAAAATCCGTCAGGCATTCGAACAGATCTCAAAGGCCCGGCAACACGGAAAGGCAGCCAAAGGCATCGAAAAGCACGAAGACCGATTTCAAATTCTGGAGAGCAGGGAATGAAGTGCTTCTTTATCATCGCACTGCTGATCGGATTGACGGTTGGCGGCTGTACCGACACTCAGAACCGGACCACGGGGGTCTACATTCTCCTGGACACCTCCGGCACCTATGCCCTCGAGTTGAAAAAAGCGCAGTCGATCGTTAATTATCTTCTGGGGACACTGCAGCCAAAAGACACACTGGCAGTGGCCTGCATCGATACCGGTAGTTTCAGTGAAAAAGACATCGTGGCCAAAATGACGTTTGACCAGCGGCCGTCGGTGGCCAATAACCAGAAAAGGGCCTTCCAAAAAACAGTGGTCGACTTCGTGGCCAAAGTCAAAAGCAGTTCTTACACCGATATCTCCGGCGGCATCCTGCAAGCCATCGAGTATCTGAACGAAGCGAGCGCCGGACAAAAATACATCCTCATATTTTCAGATCTGAAGGAGGAACTCGCCAAGGGTCATGTGCGTGATGTCCCGTTTCAGCTTTCCGATTTCAACGTGATCGCGTTGAATGTGACCAAACTGAGGCAGGACATTCGCGACCCTGAGAACTATCTCGACCGTGTCGAGCAGTGGCGATCCAAGGTCGAGAGCGGCAAGGGCAAGTGGCAGATCGTCAACGATCTGGAGCGGATTGACACTATCTTCGATCGATAGTGTGCCGCCACAGACGACCGCATCCAGCCCGGTCCATGACACGCCCATTGTAGCGATCTGCGACTCACAGTGAAGTTACTCCGGAGAAGAGAATTTCCATTGCAAAGCCTCGATCAGGTGATGTTGCGTGAAACAATCGATGCCCAAAGCCTCTTCGATCGTTTGCCGGATCCTTGCCTCGGGTTCTCCACCATTGTCAAATGAGGTCTTGCTGTGGCAGTGCAAATCGACCTTCATAGTCCGTGATATGGCGTTCCTGCGGTCATTTTTCCTTGACTAACCCAAAATGTAGCTTTATTGTAGCTTTAAATCGGTGCGACTACCTTCGCCGTGATGTCGTCCACTCGGCGTCCCTAAAAACGGAATTTGATCCGTGCGGCGCCGGAAATCCTGCGAAAGATACCAAAGGGCCTGCGGCGGCGGTCTTTGCCTACCGTTCGAGCAGGTGGCCCCGCAGCGCGCTTTTTTTTGTTATACCACTATGGATTCATCAAATATTATTGCCGGTCACACACCTGTCCCAGCCGGCGACGCCGCGTTTGCAAGCCGCTTTTTTCTGGCGGTTTAACTTATACGCAAGGTGATTCTTTTTTTAACCCGAAAGCAACACCGCCCCTTCCAAGTTGACGATTTAGAAAGCGACCCTGGTTGATGCCACCGTTGCATTAAAACAAAAGTTTTTCTCTTTTACGTTGAGGGACTCTATGGCGACAAACGAAAAAACTCCCGAAATATCCGAAAACAAAGGCCCCTCGGCGGAACAACCAGACAAGCGTGTTAAATTCGAAATTTACGGTGAGGAAATGATCGAAAAGAGCGTCAAGTCGAGCGGGAACAGCGGCCGGGTCTACCTGCCGCCGAACTGGGTCGGTCACCAAGTGAAAATCATTCGAATCGACTGAGGTATCGGTAGACGGTATCAACGATACAAACGTCAATCCATTAACCGAGGTGAGGAAATCCGTCCGTGGAAAATGTGATCATCAGGAGGTTGAGGCCCGCTGATGCCGACGAAATCAGCCGCATCTACAGTGCCATCACCCAAAAGCCGACTCGGGCCGATTTTAAGAACCTGGTCGAGGATCATGCCCTGAGTACAAGTGACGCCTGTTTTGTGGCCGAACTCGACGGGGCAGTGGCCGGCTTCATGATCAGCTACATCATGACGCTCGGTTTCGGAATAGAGAAAAGCGCCTGGATCGCCACGCTCGGAGTGAACCCTCAATACATGGGACAGGGTATCGGGGCGCAGCTGTCGCGGGAGGTTTTCAAATTCTACCAGGCCGAAGGGATCCAAAACGTGTACACCTCCGTGCGCTGGGACTCGACCGACCTGCTCTCTTTCTTCAAGACTCTCGGTTTTGACCGCAGCAACTTTATAAACCTCCGAAAGATACTCGAATAATCCGTAATTGGCCAGCAGTTTTAATCCCCGCTCGTCGTAAAGATTTTTTAAAGTTATTGTTTAAAAAAATCCCGAGGTGCCCAAACCCGTGGGTGTGACGGAAGGGTATTGTTCCGAAGCTGCACATTACCCGCCCGGCCCGCGATCAGCGCAGAGACAGGATATTGGACGCGTGCTTTACTGAACGGCGGTTTCGGAATTGTTATTTCGTATCTGCCGGCGTCGATTCGTCGGTTGCAAGGCCGGAGGGATGCGACAGCCCGGCCGCCGCGGCCATAACGTGGAAAATGTGGGTGTTGTCGATGATCCGCGTGCCGGAATACCACATGCCTTGATATGGCTCAAACAGGCTCAGTCCGCTGCCGACGGCGTAGAGCCGGACCAGTTCGTTGGTATGGTTGCCGGAGGCATAGGTGACGTTGCCTTCCGGATAGACATATGCATCGCAGTAGACCGAAAGACACGGTGAGACTGCGGCCTTAACCTGCAGCGGGAGATCTCCAACGCCGAGCGGCTCACCGAGCCGCATGCCGCTGTTGCCGTGGTCGGCGGTGACAATCAAAAGGGTGTCGGACCAGGTGATGTCGTCACCGGGCCGCTCGATGAAGGCGACCGCCGTGCGGACCGCTTCGTTCAGGTCCCACATGGTGCCGATCAGGCGCCTAAAGTCGTTGGTGTGGTTGGCCCAGTCGATATCACCCTGCTCGAACATAACGAAGAAGCCCTCCGGGTCCCGGCTCAACACCGTCAATGCCGCCGACACGCAATCCTTTAAAAGTGGATTTTCGCGTGTAGCCGGGTTCACTTCGGGCGCACCGGGTTTGTCCACCGGTACGGGCGACTCGAAATTTCCATCCGCTCCGCCGAATAAACCGAAGAGTTTCTTGCCGCTTTTCGCCGCCGTTCCGGCGGCCGCCAGCAGGGCGGCGGCTGCGTCGGCGCCTTGCCTTCGCTCGGCGAACACATAAGTCTCTCCGAGGCCGTCGGTCTTGAGGGCGGTATAATCCGCCCCGGAGAGGTACTTATATTTTCCAGTCCATTTAGGATGTCCGCCGCCGATCACCACCTCCGGCTGGAAGCGCCGCAAAATTTCAGCGGCAATCGCGACATAATTGTCACGGTCGACATTGTGGCTGACGTGCGCCGCCGGCGTGGCGTGCGAAAACGGCACGGTGCTGACCACCCCGATTGCAAACCCTTTTTCGAGGCGCAACTGCTCGGCAAGGGTGGTCAAAGCGCCGTCGATCGGGTCGCCTGAAAGCCAGGCAATGTTACCGTCATCGGTTTTGAAACCAGTCGACCAGGCTGTGGCCGCCGAGGCCGAATCGGTGGCCGCCGCTGCAAGATACGCCAGCCTTGGTCCCTGATTGGCGCCATCCTTTCGCAACGATTCCGGCCGGGTTCCGCCCTCGCCGGGGTTGTATCCCAACCAGGGCAGGATGCGGTTCGGATCGTAGGGGAGCTCTCCCCGCCTCTTCGCCCAGTAATTGTATGTGGTGACATCCCAGGTGGCGACGTCCAACTGCAAGGGGAAGCGGTGAAACTCCAGCCCGTCACCGGCCCCGTAAAGGTACCGGCTGGCAGCAACCTCGTGTGCCATCTGCATGCCGTCGCCGATAAAAAAGATGACGTGCCGGATCGGCACGACCGGGTGCCGGTTACCACCTGCTCCTCCGGCGGCCGAGGCTAGTCCCGAGATGGCGATGCCGATTATGATAACCGGAACGGCAAAAAATCGGATTATCCTGGCATGGGCCATGCCGTCATCTTCCCTGACGCAATATAAGGTTAAGTATAATTTTAGACTATTGATGTAAAGTATCTTATTTTAATCGATAATTCTTCTAACCTATAAGGCTTTTGAATAATACCGTCGCAGCCGTTCGAGAACGCACATCCGTTACAGTTCAGCCAACAGCTTCAGCTCCATCGCATGCGCACTGCCAGCCTCTTTTTGTTCGGCCAGCTTGAATTGAAAAATTAAATTTCGATCCGGCAGATCATATGGTGTCGTGCCCTCCGGCAAATCGGTTTTGGTGAAATAGGCCGTCCGGTAAGGTGAATTCGGATTTCTGGCATCGGTTATCCACAAACCTCCCGATATCCTGGTAATGTAACGCATGTAACCCCTGCCGCGTTGCTGATCGTAGTGGTAGCAGCGCCCAACCACAATCGACCCGATATCCCCCCAGTTCTTGCCGCGCGACTGCTTGATTGGAAAAAGGTTGGGGATCAGGTAACCGGGCATGAACATGTCGGCTTCATAGCGCAGCTCCTTTGAGACATTCTGAAACGCGACGATTTCGACCCGGCAGCCCCTGTTCTGCAGCGCCCGGACCACCTTGACGAAATCGCCGTCACCGGTGGCAAAAATCACCCGATCCAGGTATTCAGACTGTAGAAGTGCGTCGACGGCCATGTCCAGGTCGGCGTTGGCCTTGCAATAACGACTACCGGTATCGTCCGTGAACCACTTGACGATCTTGCGGTTGATCTTGTAACCGTATTCCCTCAAAACGAAAAAGAACTCGTTGATCTTGTATTTGTACTTCGGATCCTTGGTCGCACGCTCCTCGTCATAGGCCACGTAAACGTTCAGGCGCACGGCTTCGGCTCCGTCGCGACAGGCAAACTCGCGCAAAACATCGTACTGCATGCCGAAACCGCCGTTCAGTCTCATGTTTTCGGCATCGATATAAACCCCGACCTTCGAACTGGAAATCGTACCGTTCACGGCTCCTCTCCTTTAAAAACCACGTCAATATCGAATGTATACCGAATCCTTTTTTTTTAAATACCAGCTTACCGACCGGCTGTCCAAAGGCGCCCTTACCGACACCGTATCCGGCCTGAAATCTGTTGCATGGATGAGTAAAAAAGTAACCGGGGTTTTACGGCCTTCGGGGGGTGATAATCACGTCGATCCTGCGGTTGACGGCCCGCCCTTCTGCCGTTTCGTTCGACATCAGCGGACGTGCAGAACCGTAGCCGACGGCCAATACGTTATTGCCCGGCAGTGTGTTGTTCGACACCAGGTATTCTTTGACCGCCGTGGCTCTTTCCTGAGACAGCTGTTGGTTGACTTCGACCGAACCGGTGATGTCGGTATGGCCTTCGACAATGACCTCCGGATCGTTGAACGTGCGGATCGCCAGCTGAACCTTGCTGAGCAACTCATAATTCTCCGGCATAATGCCGGCTTTGCCGATCGGGAACTGCATGCCGCGCAGTCGGATCACCAACTGGTTGCCTTGTCGATAGACCTCGGCCTCCTCACTGCTGAAAGAATTTTGGATGCTCTCAAACTTTTCGTTGAACTTTTTCTCGGCCTCCAGCTGCTCCCTGGCCATCTGCTCCTGTCTGCTCTTGCCTTCCAGCGCGAACACCCGGTCCTTCAAGGTCTCGATTTCGATTTCCTCTTCCTGGATTTTCGTGTTCAGGAAATCCTGGTTCTTCTGCATGGCCGCTATCGAACCGCTAATGTTTTGCCGCTGGATTTCAAACGTCTGGTCCCTCATATCCGGAGCTTTGAGTTGTTCTGCTGTCTGGGAAAGGATGTCCTCGATCCAAAGGGCGATCTGCTCTGAATTCATCGCCTGAATTTTCTTACTCTGACGGGTGAGCTCGACGGAGCGACGGGCGTAGAAAAGGGCTTCCTGCGCCTGGCGTGTCATCTCTTCGACTTCGTATGGGTTCTCGGTAATGAAGGCCTCCGCAACGTTTAAATTCCGCACGGCGTCCGCATACGCTTTCGGGGCATATTTTTTGGCACCCAATCGATCCGCTTCATTCAGAGTGATGCTGACTTCTCCCAGGACGTTGCGTTTGATGGCGGCAATCTCAAGGTCGCGAAACGAATTCTTGACCTTTTCTTTGTTCTTCAGGGCGTAATCCAAATTATTGTTCTCGATTTCCTAGGTCAGCCTGAAAAAACTCCTCTCTGCCTGCGGGTAGCCTTCCAGTTCGGCCGCACCTGCCTTGCGGGCCATTTCCCGCCGTTTGATCACATCCGCCATGGACGTCCTGGCCACGGCGGCGATTTCCTCGGCCTTCTTCAGCTGTGATTGGCCGATCGAGACCGATTCTGCGATCCGGGAAATTTCCGCCTGCTCTTCGAGCCCTTTCCGGGCATCTGCCAGCGAGTCTTCGGCCTTTGAAAACCAGAAGGGCGCCAGCAGATCGACCTGGTTTGTGCGCGCGTTGACGACCGACCGCTCGAAACCGTTCACCAAATCCCTCGGGTTGTCCACAGCGGGTCTGACATCCTGCCGGCTTGCAGGGCACGCCAAAACCAGGATTGAAACCGTCAGGATAAAAACCGCAAGCGCCAACCGCCATTTCTTCATCCTGATTCTTTTCATTTTTACTGGTCTCATTTTTTTTGAACCGGCCTCCGATGAGACGGATCTCACTTCTTCCGTCGACTCGTCTCCCCCGCCTCCCGCCTGAGACGGCAGGTGCGAAGTGTCCTTCGCGCCTCTGTTCAAGAAAAAGTGTCCCAAAAATCAAGCGTCGGTATGGTCTCTGCTCTCGGGCACTGCCTCCTTTGACTTGCTGCTGCGGCTGCGCAAGTAGAAGAACAGGGAAATCATCACCATACCGATGAGGATCATTACCCATAGAGAACCCTGCAGATACGCCGCCATGACCAGGATGATCCACAAAAAAGCGCCCAGCACAAAAAGGCGCCAGCCGAGCTGGGTTCCCGCCAGAAAAGTACCCAACGCCAACACCAGAAGGACAATCAGGCCGGCGTTCTGTTTGGTCAACTGCTGGATGTTTAAGAGCATGTGGACTAGATAAACCGAAACCAGCACACCGAACCAGTGATAGAGTTGGTTCCGAACGGTTTTCCAGGTGCCGAGGTTTTGACGACGAAGCCGAGACCATTCGGCGCTCGTGCAGGCGATACCGAATACCGGGACCATCGCCAACCAGTAGCGGTAGCTTTTGTCGGGGCGAAAATAAGTGATCCCCACCCCAATCACTGCGAGCGCCATAAGGGCCAACAGGATGTATTCATAGACGGTCAGCCGTCGAAGCCGCCCGGCCAGCCGGCTGGTGAATGTTGTCGTGTCGGTTTGATGCGTGTCGGCCACTGCTCACCTCCGTTCCTTGTTGTTGATAAAGGCTTAGGGTCACGGTAAGAAATAATTCCACACGATTGCGCCGGATTATGGTTTGTCTACAAGGCACATCCACCTGCGCATATCGGGATACGTGTGGGTGGATGTAACGCAGTAGACGGGCCATAAGACAAGCAAGAGGTGGA
>JARFQH010000071.1 GCA_029287875.1 Desulfobacteraceae bacterium
CCTGCATTGAAACCATTCCTCTTAACCGAGATCAAGCGGAGTTAGCCTTGTCGGCCTGGAGAAAATATGGAAAGGGAAATCATCCTGTCGGTCTGAACATAGGGGATTTCTGTGCCTATGCACTGGCAAAATACTCTGGCGAGCCGTTACTTTTCAAAGGTAAAGAATTTAGCCAGACAGACATTCCGCCTGCAATTGACGTGTATCAAGAAAAAGAGTAAAGCTTTGACTATTGATTATCTCTTTCACTGCAAATCCTTCCGGTTAACCGTTGCCCTGCACTATAATCAAAAATAAAAAAAGAAGAACAATTGATGACGTCGATAACCAGGAATCGATCCTCATTTCCGAGTTTGTTACGATACAGGTCGCATAGGTCCCATCTTTGCCAGTCTGTTTTAGGGACCTGTCAATACGGCATCACTTCTTTCCCAGTTCCAAGCCTTTCAGCACGGCGAATTTCGGGTTGATGATTTTTCTCTCGCAGCCGCAATCGCCTTGGTTCAGGTCGGCGCCGCACTGCAGGCAGAGGCCTTTGCACTCCGGTCGACAGAGGGTTTTCATCGGCACGGCCATAAGCACTTCCTCCTGGACGGCGTCGCGCAGGTCGATCTCTTCGCCGTGAAAGAGGATCAGGCCGATCTCCTCGGCACCGAGTTCGATTTCCGCGTGTCGCGATTGATCGCCTGTCTCGGGCTGCTCTCGACTGAAGGACAGGTTAAAGTCGGCCGCAAGGGGGGTTTCATAGTCCGATAGGCAGCGGCTGCAGGAGAGGCGAGCCCGGGTCTCGAAGCGACCGACCGCCTGGAACATTTGACCGATGCGCCGGATGCGGAGATCGATGGACAGTGGCATCAGAAAAACACATTCTCTGCTGCGACTGAGTTCGAGTAGTGACGGAAACGATTCGGCGTCTTCCTCGAATGTCAGGCCTATGCCGCTGTCGCCGATGTCATCTACGTTTACGCGCATCTCAACCTCCTGCCGGGCCGGTTTTTAATTTAATTGCGATCACTTTAAAATTATTATAACTGTAGTTTTTACGGCAGGTCTTGGCAACCTGTTTGGATATCTTAACATATCTTGAGGGAATACCATGGAAAATTCGAAAGATACGCACGATACCACCAAAGGTGAAAAGCCCCCGGAAAGCGCCGGGTCCTCGACCCCGGCGCCCCCCAACTTCATTCGGGCCATTATCGATGAAGAAATGAAAACAGGCCGGTGGGGCGGCCGGGTCATGACCCGCTTTCCGCCCGAGCCGAACGGTTACCTTCACATGGGTCATGCGAAATCGATCTGTTTGAACTTCGGTTTGGCGGCCGATTACGGCGGGCTGTGCAACCTGCGATTCGACGACACCGATCCGGCCAAGGAGAGCGTCGAATTCGTTGAGTCGATCAAGGCCGATGTCCGTTGGTTGGGGTTCGACTGGGACGATCGGCAGTACGCGGCCTCGGATTACTTCGAGCAGATCTATGGGTATGCCGTGCAGTTGATCCAAGAGGGTAAGGCCTACGTCGACAGCCTCAGTGCCGAAGAGATCCGACAATACCGCGGTACCCTTACTGAACCCGGTCGTGAAAGCCCTTATCGCAACCGGTCGATTGAAGAAAACCGCGACCTTTTTGCCCGCATGCGAGCCGGAGAGTTTGAGGACGGCACCCATGTGCTGCGCGCGAAAATCGACATGGCCTCGCCGAATCTGCTGATGCGTGACCCGACCCTCTACCGGATCAAACACGTTCACCATTACCGGACCGGGGATAAATGGTGTATCTACCCCATGTACGATTTTACGCACTGCCTCTCCGACTCCGTCGAGGGAATCACCCACTCGCTCTGCACTCTGGAGTTCGAAAACAACCGCGAGCTCTACGACTGGGTGCTGGACCGGCTCAAGGTCTACCATCCCCAGCAAATCGAATTTGCGCGTCTGAATCTGACCTACACCGTGCTCAGCAAGCGTAAGTTGATCACCCTTGTCGACGGCGGATACGTCGACGGCTGGGACGATCCGCGCATGCCGACGATTTCGGGCATACGCCGTCGCGGCTACACGCCATCCGCCATCCGAAACTTCTGTGATCGAATCGGGGTTGCCAAAAGCAACAGCACGGTCGACATGGCATTGCTCGAATACTGCGTTCGGGAGGATCTGAACAAGTCTGCTCCCCGCGTCATGGCCGTCCTGCACCCTCTCAAGGTGGTCATCACCAATTATCCCGAGGGGCAGGTCGAGGAATTGGAAGCGGAGAACAACCCGGAAGACCCGGCCATGGGGTCACGCATGCTGCCGTTTTCACGGGTTCTCTACGTCGAGAGAGGGGATTTCCGCGAAGATGCGCCGAGGAAGTGGTTTCGCCTGGCACCGGGACGCGAGGTCAGATTGAAACACGCCTATTACATCACCTGTACCGAGGTGATTAAAGACGAAACGACCGGTGAGATTGTCGAACTGCGTTGCACCTACGACCCGCAAACCCGCGGCGGCTGGTCGCAGGACGGCCGCAAGGTCAAAGGCACGCTGCATTGGGTGTCGGCCGCGCACGCCGTCGAAGCCGAAGTTCGGCTTTACGAGAACCTGTTTACACGTGAGAATCCAAACGACGTCGAGGAGGGCAAAGACTTCACCGGCCATATCAACCCCGACTCTCTCGACGTGTTGACTGCCTGCCGCGTCGAACCGGGCCTGGCAGCGGCACCACCGGGGAGCCGCTACCAGTTTTTGCGCCTGGGCTATTTCTGTGTCGACACGAAGTACACGACAGCCCGTAAGCCGGTTTTCAACCGCACCGTGACACTGAAGGATACCTGGGCGAAAATCGATAAGGCGCAAAAACAGAAGAAATCGTCCGATCGACGCCGATGAGCGACATCAGTCGAACACAATCCCCACATATCCCACGAAACTGTCGGCGGGACGCTTGTCGTAGCTTGTGGCATAGACGACGGTCTGGGCCCGCTGGGCACCGAGACGACCGACTGCCGCAATGGCCGTCGCTGCCGCACCGGCACAGCAGGCGTTCTGATTGGTCAGGGCCTCATCGATGACTTTGACGGGATCCATTGCCAGCATGGTTTCGATGATGCGGCTGTCATTTGAGTTCTTGACCCAATCCACCGCCGAAGGGCCGTCACCGTGAGAGGTGAACCCGTAATTTGACCCGTAGTGGGTCAAGTCGGTCGAACCGATCACTTTGATGCGCAACCCCAGTTCCGAAGCGATTTCAGCCACCGTTCGGCCGACTTCAAGCGACGTGGCGGTCGGCGGCGCACCGATGGGAACGATCTTCACATCCGGAAACAGATACTTGATAAACGGCAGCTGCAACTCGATGGTGTTGTCCGGATTGTGATGCCGGCCGGTTTCCACTTGAAAATCGAAGCGTTCCAGGAGCCGTTCTGCCAGTTCGCGGTGGATCTCAATTGCCCCGAAGGGCGTCTCCCAGGCACCATCGGCCATGATGTAAAGATCCGAATTCGGGTGCAGGTGCATGCCGAACACCATGATCACCTCAGGCGCCTCCCCTCTTGAAAGGGTGTGGATCACGTTGCAGGCGATGCTCCCGGAATAGTACCAACCGGCATGGGGCACGATTCCCCCGACAAACTCACTGCCGAGCAGCGCCGTGTGTTTCCCCTCCCCTAAAAATTTTTGGATTTCACGCTCACAGGCTTTTGACTCCGCCGGGTACCAACTCCCGGCAAAGTCTGCTTTGCGCACGTCCATCGCTTTTTCCTCCTTTTGCTTGCCCGGGTGAATCTGAAATCTGGTAAGCGTTCACAGGGCACCGCATCTGCTTTGTTGTCGGGCACTTGAAGTACAAAAGTACGTCTGCGCGCCCGACGCCTTGCATCTGCGGCACCCTGTAAACGCTTACAATTAGGTGGTTTGAAGCGCATTAGATTTTGCAACCCCGTGAACGGTTACGAAATCTGAATCACTGTACCAAAGTAAAGCAAGGCCGGCCGAATGACAACCTAATACGAAAATAAGGTGGTCGCCTCCGCCCGGATAAGCGATTGCGAAAGGCGGCTGAAACTTGCCGCCAACGGGTTCTAAGCCCGGACCTTTCACTTATTCAAATAAGGGAGTCGGGTTTGTCCCCAATGGTGTTTCTTTCATGCGGTGTCGGCATTGGGTCCGTTCCAAGACCCCGTAGACGGGTCAAACAGTCAGCCGCTTTTCGCAATCGCTCATCCGGCTCAACGGGCTCAACGGGCTAAACCGGCTAAACCGGCTAAACGGGCACAACCGCTCATCCGGGCTCCGGAGCATCATTTTCATGCACCGTGGCTGCCCGAAGGGCCATGAGTGTATAACATCTAATACCGGGCGCCGGTCTTTGTTTTTTGAGAAAGCGTGACTACTATATAAAGGTGGATTAATAGGACGATAAACCGTTTTCACAATCTAACGAGTGAGCTCATGTACGTCATCCGGAGGAAACCATGTGGGAATATACCGATAAAGTTAAGGATCATTTTCTCAATCCGCGCAATGTGGGCGTGATCGAAGACCCCGACGGGCTGGGCGAAGTCGGTTCTCTTGCTTGCGGGGATGCCCTTAAATTGATGTTTAAACTCGATGCGTCTGGACATATCGAAGACGTCAAATTTCAAACGTTCGGTTGCGCCAGCGCCATCGCTTCTTCATCGGCGTTGACCGAAATGATCAAAGGCCTGACGCTCGAAGAAGCGGCCAAGATCACCAACGAGGATATCGCCCGGTATCTCGGTGACTTGCCCAAAGAAAAGATGCACTGCTCGGTCATGGGGCGCGATGCTTTGGAGAAAGCCATCGCCTATTACCGCGGGGAACCGGATAAAAAGGTCGAGGGTGAAATCGTTTGTGAATGTTTCGGTGTCACCGACCGCGAGATCGAGCGGGCCGTCAGGGAAAACCACCTGCGAACCATCGAAGATGTGACCTCGTATGTCAAAGCCGGGGGTGGCTGCGAAAACTGTCACGATCGGATTCAGGAAATCATCGATTCGATCCTCGGCACCGAGCGGCCGGCCGCCAAAAAACCGGCGAAATTGAGCAACATTCAAAAGATCAAGCTGATAGAGGAAACCCTGGAGAGGGAAATCAAGCCGGCCTTGCAGAAAGACGGCGGCGGCATCGAACTCGTCGACGTGGACGGCAACACGGTTATGGTGCGCCTGTGCGGCACCTGCTCCGCGTGCAACGCTTCGCAGGTCACGCTGAAAAACTATGTCGAAACCAAGCTCCAGGAGCTGGTGACGCCTGAACTGGTGGTGGAGGAGGTGGCCTGATGAAAACCGTATATGTCGACAACAATGCCACGAGCCGCATCGCACCGGAGGTTCTCGACGCGATGATGCCGTATCTGACCGAACGCTACGGAAACCCGTCCAGCATGCACAGCTTCGGCGGGACCGTGGGTTTGGACATCAAAGACGCCCGGACCAAAGTGGCCGCCCTGATCGGTGCCGCGCCCGATGAGATCGTCTTTACCAGCTGCGGCTCCGAAAGCGACAGCACGGCCATCTGGGCCGCTCTCAACTCATACCCCAACAAGAAACACATCGTCACCACTCGGGTGGAGCATCCGGCGGTTAAAAACCTGTGTGAAACGCTGACCAAGAGAGGCTACCGGGTGACCTTCGTGCGGGTGGACGGAGAGGGCCGGCTCGATATCGACCAACTGAAACGGCACCTCAGCAACGACACGGCGCTGGTCAGCGTGATGTGGGCCAACAATGAAACCGGGGTTATCTTTCCCATCCGGGAAATCGCGGAACTGGTCAGGGATAAAGGAATCGTTTTACATACCGATGCGGTCCAGGTGGCCGGAAAGATACCGGTAGACGTCAAAGCGGACGGCGTGGACATGCTCTCCATGTCGGGTCACAAAATCCACGCGCCCAAAGGGGTGGGCGTCCTCTACGTTCGCAAGGGAACCAAGTTTTCACCGTTCCTCATCGGCGGTCACCAGGAACACGGACGCCGGGGCGGCACTGAAAACGTGGCCTCGATCATTGGTCTCGGCAAAGCCTGCGAACTGGCGAGAAAACAGTTTACAAAGGACATGGTACGGGTGAAGCAACTGCGGGACAAGCTTGAATCCGTGCTGCTGGAAAAAGTTCCGCATGCCTTTGTCAACGGAGATCGAGAAAACCGGCTGCCGAACACCACCAGCATCGCCTTCGAGTATGTCGAGGGCGAATCGATCCTGCTGATGCTGAACGAGTACGGCATCTGCGCCTCGTCAGGCTCGGCCTGTACCTCCGGTTCACTGGAACCGTCGCACGTTTTGCGGGCCATGGGGGTGCCGTTCACGGCGGCACATGGTTCCATCCGCTTCAGCCTGAGCACCTACAATACGGAGGAAGACATCGATTTTATCATCGAAAAGATGCCGCCGATCATCGAGCGCTTGCGGAGCATGTCACCTTATTGGAAAAAAGCCGCGGCGGCCTTAGAGGTTTGAGAGTTAATTCGATAAAAACCGATTTTGATCATACCTTGAACCAACCGGCTTAGGGCAAACAGGCTCACCCTGGGAAACCTAATTATCCCACCATTTACAAGCCTGTTGGTGAAGTGAAGATAGCGAGTCATCCGCGTATAACAGCCGAAGACTCTAATTGGATGGCACCAACTTAACCTCTTCACGGCATATTCCACGACCTGTACCTTCAGGAAAGGATTTCGGATTTCGCACAAGAAAATCCATTGTGCCCTCCATACCCGAGTACTTACCGGTACCCGAAAACACTTTCCCCGTGCCGGGTGTCGCACCGGGTGGTGAATCTTCGGCTTTTTTATCCACAAGTTCCCAGATTAATTTGTCACCATCACTGTCCGTCCATGTCTCGAAGGCTCTGAGCCTGCTTCCCTCTTTGCCTCTAAACATCACACCCGCAATGTGTACCGATGCTTCGTGGAAAGGACCATCACCACTGTCATTAACCCTTACGCCGAGGGTTTCAAATTGTATAATCATTTGGTCTTCGTCGAGTTTATAGACTTTCGGTGTATGTCCATAATAGTGGGTTCCCGAAAAATTCAGTTCTTTCGAGCTTTGAGCAAAACCTTCCCCTCCCCAGGTGATGGCAATAACCAAACTTGTTAACGCTATAATAGGGAAACGCTTCATAATGAACCTCCTTTAATTCATAACCAAAATTTTGTTATCTTTTCCCTTGTCCACCACCTTGCATTCAGCACCAATAAACGTGTTTTGGTTTCCGCTGCAAAGAAAATCAGCATTGGATGCCTTAAATCCTCTGATATCGTTCCATGCAAAGGTGTTGCCGCTCCCTTTGAATTCCTTCCATTGTAGAGCACTTACGGCCCATTTCCCAGAACCATCGATTTTGTTTCTGGCGACAAAACCGTTGGATCCCAATTGCGTTATTCCCTTTGTTTTCGGACCGCCGTTAAGTTCAATTCTATTTTCCAGGATAAGGGTTCCATCTGACATGGACGAGATGCCGGTTGAGAGTTCACCATTAGCCTGTACAAAATTGCTAGCTATGGTGATTTTTGAGTTCTTTGTCGGGTCTGCAGCTCCAGACCTGTCAAAAAACCACCCGACCACGATGCCACTTGGATAAGTCGTGGCACCAGGAAATGGACATCCCTCGGCAGGCGTGATGATATCGTTTCCGGTGATGGTCACACTGCCGCGACCCTCATCGTCAAGATAATTGTCCAACGATTCGATTGAATTTCGAGAAACATTTCTGATCGTGTTTCCCTTTACGTCAATTGTCGCCCCCCATGTCCACGGAAAAAACACACCGTGTCCCATTGTTATTTTTGGGTTTTCGCATTTCAGGTCAATTCCGTTATTTTCGACGACCAAATTTCCGGTTACGGCACCAGGAAGGAATTTTTCCTTATGGGCAAAACGGGTTCCGAGAATGATTCCGGTTTGAACCAAAATGAAATCTCCGCCCTTCCACTTAATCGGCAACTTGAATGGCTGAACGTTTGTAATTTTGTTACCGGTAATTTCAGCACCGCTAGTGTAGGGGAAATGCAGAGGTGACCAGGTAACGCCATCGAAATGAATGTTTTTTATTTTAATTTTGGGCCCCGGACCCGGAAGCGGAAGATCAGTCGACGGCAACGGGCTGTGAAAGGTCCAAAAGCCGCCGATTATTTTTGTCAACGGCCGACCTTTGCTGTCGCTCTCACCCCATACCGCAACATCGTTTTTGATATCCACCCTTCCTTTTGGTCCGAAATCGAAGGTTCCCTTCAGGAGTATGGTTCCACCTTTGTCAACGGCCTCCTGGACCGCTTTAACATCTTGTTCGGAATCACTTTTACCTGTGACGATAGATTCGTATGCGGGAGTGGATTCGATTGAAGTCAAGTGTGTACAAGATAGGAATAACCCGATGATTGATAAAACGGCAGTGTATCTTTTCATCTTATGTCTCCTTTCGTTGCGCATTCTTTTCAACCAACCTGGGGTTTCATCCGTTATGATACGACATTGATTATTATAAAAGGTCAGCGTATAACCGTTTAAACGGTTCAGTATTTTAATTTTTTGTTCAATATTTTAAAGATGCCGTTATGGAGAAGCTTGAAACCATTCAGTGTGATTTGGCAGAATACAAAATCACCCTCCAATTCCAAGGCAGAAACTCACCTCTTGTCGTTCATTTCGATACCCCGTCCAGACGATTCTATTTTTCGATAATTGCCCTGATCATTACAGAAATGAAAAAACAGGGCCGGACGGGCTTTGTCCATATGCACCGGCATCAGGACATTCTGACTCGGCTCGACCGATCTCTCTCGGGGAAAAATGCATCCAAACATGTGGAGGGCATGTGGGCCAAAATTAAAATGGCATGGCGCCACAGACTTCCAGACCTGGAGTCGGCGGCGCTCTTCAAAGTTCTCGATCGGGATCTCATCTCACCCTATGAAAAAGGGGGCAAATTCAGGTACCAATGCGCCGAGGCAGAGTGCGATGCCTGGTCAAGCCTATTCAGCTACGATGAAAACAACACGTGGCGGTTCAAATTTGCAATCGATTCGGCGTCTGTCGATTTGGCGGATATGTCCATCACATTGGGGGATCTTCGAGACAATTCGGCCTGGGAAGAGTTTATAAAGCGTCTCTGCATCGAGTCTGCGGCTGATAAGACTTTAAAGGAATCGGGGGGGGCGGCCGCTCCTGAACCAGGACCAGAAGATCGGGTTGGTCATACGAGAACTCGCAAGGTTTTATGGGGCATGGCGGCTGTCGTGGCGGCGGCAATCATTGCCGCTGTCGTGTGGCGATTCGCTGTTTACAAAGCGCCCGGGCCTTCAGATAGCATCGACCTGAGAAATGCGGTCTACCCGTTCGGCGATAAACCGTCCCTGGCGGTATTGCCTTTTGATAATTTGACTGGCGATCCCCAGCAGGAGTATTTCAGCGACGGCATTGCCGATCAGCTAATAACGAGTTTGTCGCAAGGGCCGTATCTTTATGTGACCGCTCGCACCTCCAGTTTCACGTTCAAAGGAAAATCCCTGCCGGCGCAAGAAATTGCCGCAAAACTGGGGGTGCGGTACCTGATTGAAGGCAGCGTCCAACGTGACAAGGACCGGGTGCGCATCAATGTTCAGTTGATCGACGGCCGCAACGGAAATCACATCTGGTCGAAAAGCTATGACCGTGATTTTTCCGACCTGTTCGCACTTCAGGACGAAATCAGCATGGCGGTGATGGCTGCTTTGAATGTTCAAATCACCGGCTATACTGCTGGAGCGCTGAAACACTCGAGGCCGAAAAACCTAAAAGCCTATGAACACTACCTGAAGGGGTTGTACTACCACCTTGGCCGCAAGCGCGATGATGTTCTAAAGGCACGACAATTTTTCGACGAGGCGATCCAGATCGATCCCAATTACGGCAGGGCTTACACCTGGCTGGCCAACACCTATCTGGATGAAATCGAACTGCGCCTGACAACGCAGAAGGAACAGGTTTTGGAAAAAGCCGAAGAGGCGGTGAGCAAAGCCCTTGCCGCGGACCCGGACTATCCGCCGTATGGAACGTTGAGCCGCATCAACCGCATAAAAAAAGATATGGAGAACGCCATCTTATATGCCCGCAAAGGCGTTCAGCAGGGGCCTAACGATTCAGGCCAATACTATATGCTATGCCTGGCGCTGCACATGGGGGAGGAGTTTGCAGAAGCCGTTGATGTATGCGAAGACGCTCTGGGGCTCACACCCTTCAGACCGGTGAACTATGTCGTGCAACTCGCATGGGCCCTGGTGGGAAATAAACAATATGACGAGGCGATACCTTTATTCATGGAAGTACTTGATCGCAGCCCTAAATCCTTTTACGCCTATCTGGCCTATAAAGGACTCGTCGCAGCGTACCAACTGACCGGTCGGCATGCCGATGCCCAGTGGGCTGCACAGAATGCGATGCGAATGAACCCGAATTTTTCTTTAGAAAGGGAATCCAGGTTGTCACCGGTTAAAGAAGGACCCTTTAAAAAGCGTATCATGAACGCATACCGCGATGCCGGACTGAAGTGATCTTTATTTTTGATTTTTTTATGCTTGCCCTGGTCGGTTGTTCGGGTGTAATAATTTTTTTTTCAAATAAAATAATTTGGAGCGTGACGCATGTACAAGGTGATGATTCGAGACAGCATGTCCCCGCTTGCGAGGGAAATCCTGGAAGCAACCGGTCAAATCGAGGTGGTGGTCGACAATGAGAAGGCCACCGGCAGCCCGGAGGCGTTGGCGGAAATCATCGACGGATTTGACGGGTTGGCCATCCGCAGCGGAACCAGGGTGACCGAACAGGTTTTGCAGAAAGCCGGCAGTCTGAAAGTCATCGGCCGTGCCGGCGTCGGCGTTGATAACGTCGATGTAGCCGCCGCCACCGAACACGGCATTGTCGTCATGAATGCTCCGGGAGGCAACACGGTCACCACGGCCGAGCATGCCGTTTCGCTGATGCTCTCCCTGGCCCGCAACATTCCCCAGGCCACCGCTTCCATGCGTGAGGGCAAATGGGAGAAAAAACTGCTGACCGGGGTGGAAATCACCGGCAAGACCTTGGGTATCATCGGGCTCGGTCACATCGGGCGGGTGGTTGCCGAAAGGGCTCTGGGGTTGAAAATGAAAGTGATTGCCTCGGACCCCTTCGTGAGCCCCGATGCCGCCAAGCAGCTGCACGTCGAATTGATGCCCTTGGAAGCGTTGCTGCCGGCGTCGGATTTTATCACGCTCCACGTTCCGCGTTTGAAAGAAACAATCGGGATGATCAACGCGGAATCAATTGCCAAAATGAAGCCGGGCGTTCGCATCATCAACTGTTCGCGCGGTGACATCGTCAACCTGGACGATCTCTACCAGGCGCTTGAAAGCGGTCATGTGAGCGGGGCTGCGCTGGACGTCCTGCCGAAAGAACCACCTGAACCGTCTCTAACCATTCTGAAACACCCGCATGTCATTTTCACGCCTCACTTGGGCGCCAGCACGGGCGAGGCTCAGGACAAGGTTGCCGAGATGATTGCCCGGCAGATAGCCGATTACCTTGTCGAGGGGATCATCACCAATGCGGTCAACTTCCCCTCCGTCTCGCAGGAGGTCATGGAGCAGATCCGTCCCCATCTCGATCTGGCGGAAAAAATGGGTTCCCTGATGGGTCAGTTGGTGCGAAAACCCCATGACGTGACCATTACCTACAGCGGCGATGTGACCCGGTTCGACACCCGCCCCCTCACGCATGCAGTTTTGAAGGGTCTGCTGGGTGCTTTCACCGACAAACCCCTCAATTACGTCAGCGCACCGGCCATTGCACGCGACAAGGGCATTCACGTCCGGGAGACCACCAGTCAGGCCAGAGCCGATTTTTCGAATTTGATCAAAGTCAAGCTGGAGGGGCTGGACGAGGAAACCGACGAAATATGGGGGACAATCTTCAGCAAGAAATACCCGCGCATCGTTCGCATTGGAAGGATGTACCTGGATGCGATTCCCGGCGGCTCGATGATCATCATTCAGAATATCGACCGTCCGGGTGTCATCGGCAATGTGGGCACCACACTCGGACGTCACAGCATCAACATCGGACGGTTTCAGCTGGGGCGCCGCGGCGACCGCGCCCTCTGCATGGTCAACATCGACTCGCCGGCCGACGACCGGGTCCTCGAAGACATCATGGCCCTGCCGAACATTCTCACTGTCACCCAAGTGCACCTGGGCTAAGGGCTCAAGAAAGAATAAGTTCGCTTTTTATAGGTGGACTAATCAGTGCCCTTCGCATGCAGGCGTGATTCGCAGGCACCGGTTTTATCGATCTCGATTCCTGCCGGTGACACGAGGATGTCCAGACCGGTTCTTTTCCAGGTTGCTCGCGCCTGCTCAAGCGTATCGACGAGTGGCTCCTGACAGTTGAAGGACGTGTTGAGCAGCAGGTCGCAACCGGTTTTATCCCGCCAGGCCAACAGCAGTTTCAAAATAAACGGATCGTCTCCCTCGGCGACGAGTTGGGGGCGGCTGGTGCCGTCTACATGGGTCACAGCCGGTACCTGCTCGGCATTGGTTGGAACAATGTAGGACATGTATTTACTCGGCACCCCCCAGTCGCCGAGCACCATGGGTGCAAACGGACGATACCATTCGCGCTGCTTGACATCCCTGTTGAGCCGATCTTTTCCGTCGCTGAGGCGGGGATCGAGAAGAATGCTGCGATGGCCCAAGGCCCGCGGACCGGACTCCGCTCGACCGTAGCACAACCCGACGCTTTTTCCCTCCTCCAGAAACCGCACGATATACGGAATGAGGTCATGGCCGACACTTCCCGCATCGGTGCCGAGATAGGGTTGCCATGCGCGCGCAACTCTTGGCTGGTTGAAAACATGGTGCCACACGAATAACGCCTGGCCGAGGCTGATACCGCCGTCGTGCGGCTGGGCCGGCACCCAGGTTTCCTGAAATAAGCCACTTTTGTGAACCGCGGTGTTGGCAGTGCAATTCATAGAGCAACCGCCTGTCATGACAAGCCGATTTACCGGCCCCCAGGACTTCATCCGGGCTGCGGCTTCAAGATAAAATTCTGTTGTCAGCAGTTGCAGGGAGGCGCACACATCCTGAGCGAATCTATTTTTCGGATCGAATGGAACGATGCCGAACCGTCCGCTGTCATCGCGCAGAAAAGGAGAAAACGGATGATAGAGCATCTGCTGCTTCAGCGCGTCGACGGTCTCGTCCCGAGGGGTGCCATAACTGGCCAGGCCCATGATTTTTCCGGCACTTTCGAGCCGCTTCATCCCAAAATTGTATTCTCCGATCGAGGCCCAAGTGCGGCCGATATTGAGCTGCATTTTCCCGCGGCCCTCGTAGCCCCATCCGTATTCGATTTCTTCGATTCTGTTACCCTCTCCGTAAGCCAGGGCACAATTGCGATAGTCGCCCCCGCCGTCGGCGGTCAAGATACCGGCCTTCTCGAAAGGCGATGTAAACAACGCACCGGCCACATGTGCCAGATGATGGTCGACAGCGATGCAATCGTACCAGCGATCGAACAAGTTGATGCGATGCCGGCTGTAGCGGTTGTCGACAGGTCCTCGCCATCCGCTTTTCTTGAAATCGGGATTCTCCTGATACGTCTCACCTTCTAAGTGCCATTGCACCAATCGGCCTTCGAGAGTGGGTTTGATCCAGGGACTGATGGCAACGACGTCAATGGTTTCGGGTTTCCAGCCGTACTCCTCTAAAATTGCTCCGATGTCCATAGCCCCTTTGTCGTGTTTGACACGCGTAAGGCGCTCTTTCTCCAGAACGACGACAGGTTCGCCGTCCTCCATTAAGGTGCAATTGGCATCATGACCGTAAAACAAGGAAAGAATTCTCATTCAACCTCCCGTCGATATCTTTAGTTCGAAAATAGAATCAGACCCGCAAAAAGAAACTTGAAACTCGTAACTGGTAAATTTATTAATTGTTCCATGATTTGACAACAATAAACCAGACAAGGGTCTTGACGCTTAAACTGTCTTTCGCTTATAATACAAATGTCATACAATGAATCGCGTTGGAGCGAGCGTGGATATCGCCTATAAATTCGAAGGATATCGTGTTCTATTGGTCCACAATGAAGAGCCCATCTGGGACGTTATTCATTCCCGAATCATGGAAACCGATTGCGACTTGTTTGCCGTAAATTCGGCCAAAGATGCCTGGACCTTAATGCAACTTATGGACTTCGATATCATAATCAGCGCTTATGATCGAAACCAGACGAATGGGCAGGAATTATTCCAAAATGTGAGCGGTTCCAATAGGAATGCCATAAAGATCCTGCAGAAAAAACGTCGTGACAGTGGCATGAAGTGGCGCTTGCTGCTGAGTGGTGTTGACGGCTTGAGCAGAAATTCACTCGAATTGGAAAGCATGCTAACCGTTATATCAAACCAGTTCGTTGGGAATGGCGGC
>JARFQH010000088.1 GCA_029287875.1 Desulfobacteraceae bacterium
CGCAAACCGCGTCAGGTGGTTCCGACCCGTAAATTGATGGAATGGGCGGCAGAACTGGCCGGCGTTCCAGACTGGCTTTTCGATGCGTCGTACGATGTGGTCGGAGACCTGGCCGAAACCATAACGCTGCTGCTGCCGAAAGCTTCCGGTTCGAGCGACCGCCCGCTGCACCGCTGGGTTGAAAAGCACCTGTTGCCGCTTCGGGGCCATGACCCTGAGGTCCAGAAAAGAGCGGTTGGGGCGGCGTGGAACCGGATGGACGACGTCCAGCGCTTCGTGTGGAACAAGTTGATCACCGGCGGTTTTCGGGTCGGCGTCTCCCAGCGGCTGGTCGTTCGCGCCCTGGCGCAATTCAGCCGGATCGATGCGGCCGTGATTTCCCACCGGCTGATGGGGGACTGGCCCCCCACGGCCGACTACTACCGGCAAATCCTCTCGCCGGACACCCACGATGCCGACATCAGCCGGCCCTATCCGTTTTATTTGTGCTACCCCCTGGAAGGCGACCCGGAAAGCCTCGGCCCTGTGAAAGATTGGCAAATCGAATGGAAGTGGGATGGTATCCGCGGGCAAATCATCAAGCGCCGCGGGCAGATATTTATATGGTCCCGGGGTGAAGAATTGGTGACCGACAAATACCCGGAGTTGAGAAATGTGGCCGTCTCGCTGCCGGACGGTACGGTGATCGACGGAGAGATACTGCCGTGGAAGAAGGGGCGACCGATGCCGTTTTCGGAGCTGCAAAGACGGATCGGCCGCAAGACCGTGGGTAAGAAACTGCTGCGGGATGCACCGGTGGCCTTCCTCGCTTACGACCTGTTGGAGTCGGGCGGCCGGGATATCCGCCAAACCGCACTCGAGCACAGGCGCGCAGCACTTTCAGGAGTGATCTCCCCTCTTCCCGGCAATCGGATACAGATTTCCCCGGTTGTGGTTGCCGCAACCTGGAAGCAATTCGCTGCCCTGCAGCGGGAGTCTCGCAGCCGGGGGGTCGAGGGCTTTGTGATGAAGCGGTTCGATTCGGTGTATGAAGTCGGTCGCCGGCGCGGCAGTTGGTGGAAATGGAAGATCGACCCGCTAACCGTGGATGCCGTGCTGATTTACGCCCAGAGGGGTCATGGACGCCGGGCCGGTCTCTATACCGACTACACCTTTGCCGTTCGCCAGGGCGACAGCCTGGTGCCGTTTGCCAAGGCGTACTCGGGCTTGAACGATGCCGAGATCCGGCAGGTGGATCGTTTCATCCAGCGCAACACGGTCGAACGGTTCGGGCCGGTCCGGGCCGTCACGCCCCGGCTGGTTTTCGAAATTGCCTTCGAGGGGATCCAGAAATCGACCCGGCACAAGTCCGGTGTAGCCGTCCGCTTTCCGCGCATCGCCCGCTGGCGCCGCGACAAAACCGTGGAAGAGGCGGACACCATTGAAACATTGACGGCGCTCATGCCGCTTTGACGATAGCAGTCGTCGGTCGCCGGCAGTTCAAGCGTTGCAGCATCTGACCGAAAATTCTCGGCTAAAATAAGAATCCTATGATCACTTTAAAACCCGTTTACCCGGCTCCATGTACAGGTTACAGAGAACCGCCGGCCTTTGGCACCCCATGACGAGAGGTCGATCACCGATGAAGGCCTCCGCCGGAGAGCCGGCGGATCGATGCCAGGCCGCGCTGAAGCTGGTCTGCCAGTGGTTCGACACCAGGTCCATGCAGCCGTTCGACTTCCAGCGTGAGGCCTGGGATGCTTATCTGGCGGGGCAAAGCGGTTTGATTCACGCCCCGACCGGGATCGGTAAAACCTATGCCGCATGGTTCGGGCCACTGATCGAATGGATGGCCGGTCACCACCGCAACCAGCCGCTCGACGGGTTTGACAACCGGCGGGCGCGGGATGAATCGCCGCGTATCAGGGTGCTCTGGGTCACGCCGCTGCGCGCCCTGTCCGCGGACATACACGATGCGCTTCTTCGTACGGTCGCAGACCTCGACCTCCCCTGGTCGGTGGAGTGCCGTACCGGCGACACGCCCGCATCCGTGCGAAACCGGCAAAAAAAACGCCTCCCCACCTCCCTGATCACCACTCCCGAAAGCCTTTGCCTGCTGCTCTCCTATCCGGGCGCCCGGGAACAATTCGGTTGTCTGCAATCGGTGGTGGTGGATGAATGGCACGAACTCATGGGCTCGAAACGCGGCGTGCTGATGGAACTCGCCGTCGCGCGCTTGAGACAATGGAACCATGGCCTGAGAACCTGGGGACTGTCCGCCACCCTGGGCAACACCGCAACAGCCATGCAGGTGCTTTTGGGATCGGCCCATAACAGGGGTCTCCTCATCGAGGGGTCGCTTCCCAAATCCATCGGAATAGAATCCATTATACCCTCGCAGATGGACCGCTTCCCCTGGGCCGGTCATCTCGGCCTTAAATTGCTTCCGCAGGTGCTGGCAATGATCGAAACCGCCTCGAGCGTGCTGTTATTTACCAACACGCGCTCCCAGACCGAGATCTGGTTTCGAGAAATTCTGGAGGCCCGACCGGACTGGAAGACAGAGATCGCCCTGCATCACGGCTCCCTCGATCGAGCCGAGCGTGAAGCCGTGGAACAGGGATTACGCCAGGGGCGTCTTAAATGCGTCGTGTGCACGTCGAGCCTCGATCTGGGTGTGGATTTTACCCCGGTCGATCGTGTCATTCAAATCGGCAGTCCCAAAGGTATCGCCCGGTTGATTCAGCGCGCCGGCAGAAGCGGACACCGTCCCGGGGAGAAAAGCCGCGTGATCTGCGCCCCTACCAACGCATTGGAGCTGATCGAGGTGGCGGCGGCCCGGCGCTCGGTCGCCGATGGCGTCATCGAGCCGCGTCATCCAGTATCACGCCCCCTGGATGTTCTGGCCCAGCATCTGGTCACTGTCGCCCTTGGAAGCGGCTTTCGCCCGGATGCGCTATTCCGGGAAATCCGGCATACCTATGCCTTCCGGCAGCTTTCCCGGCAAGAGTTCGACTGGGTTCTTAACTTTGTGTCCACTGGTGGACCATCCCTGGGCGCTTATTCTGAATATGCCAAAATCGCCCCGCAAAACGGAAAGTTTACCGTTTCCAACCCCAAGACAGCCGCTCGCCATCGCATGAACATCGGCACAATCACTGCCGATGCGGCCGTTTTGGTCAAGTTTGTCAATGGCCGTCGATTGGGATCGGTGGAAGAACGGTTTGTGTCAAAACTGAAGCGAGGCGACTGTTTCGTCTTTGCCGGACGTCTTCTCGAATTCGTGCGGATGAAGGATATGACCCTCTGGGTTCGCAAAGGCACTCGGCGAAAGGAGGGCTCTATTCCCCAGTGGCTGGGCGGTCGGATGCCGTTGTCCACCGAACTGGCCGCCGCCGTCAGAGATCGGTTGGACGATGCCCGCGGAGGCATTTTTGAATCGCCGGAAATGGAAGCCGTGCGTCCGCTGCTCGAAATTCAGGCCCGCTGGTCGATGATCCCCGGAAGCGGCGACTTGCTGATCGAGAAATTGGCATCCCGCGACGGGAATCACCTGTTCGTTTTTTCATTCGACGGGCACCTGGTCAATGAAGGCCTCGGCGCTCTTTTGGCCTACCGGCTTTCAAAACCGGCCCCTTTGACCATTTCCATTGCCGTAAACGATTACGGTCTGGAGCTGCTTTCGGACCGGGAAATACCGACGGCGCTGTTTGAAAACGGGAGCATCTTCAATACCCACGAACTCCTGAAGGACATCCTCGAGAGTCTGAACGTATCGGAAATGGCGCGGCGTCGGTTCCGCGGGATTGCCCGGGTTGCAGGGCTGGTCTTTCAGGGGTATCCGGGCCGCCGTAAAACCTGGGGGCAGGTTCAGGCCTCCAGCAGCCTGCTCTACAATGTGTTTCGGCGCTATGACCCCGGAAATCTTCTGATCGAACAATCGACCCGAGAGATCCTCGAAAGGCAGCTCGAGTTTGAGCGTCTCTCGCAAAGCCTGGTTCGAATGGCCGCCTCACGCCTGCACCTGATCGAAACCGCACAGCCGACGCCGCTGGCCTTTCCGATCCTGGTCAACCGCCTGCGGACCCGGATCAGCTCCGAGAAACTCGCCGATCGGGTTCGGCGGATGCAGCTGAAGTTGGAAAAAGCCGTGAATAAACCGACGGTATCAAAAAAACACTGACGGTGAAGAGGACAAAAGAAATAGAACTATTCGGCCAGCGGCTCACGCTGTTACCGGAACGTGCCGTTTTCTGGAAGCAAGCAAAGATGTTGATCGTGGCCGACCCTCATTTCGGCAAGGCACAGGTTTTCAGGGACAGCGGGATTCCGATTCCCGGCGGAACCACTGCCGAGGATATCGGCCGCTTGTCGTCTCTGATGGAGCGGCTTCAGCCGGATGAGCTTCTGTTGCTCGGCGATTTAATGCACGGCCGGATCGATAACGGCCGGAACTTCAGCGCCACCGTCGGCACATGGCGCCGGCGCTGGTCCGGTATTCTCCTTACCCTGGTCACCGGAAACCACGACCTCAGAGCCGGTCCCCCACCGGCCCCATTCCGGCTCGACCGGATTGTTGCGCAACGTGTCTGCGGCCCTTTCGTCTTTAGCCACAAGGCCGAGACAACCAACTCGCATTCTCGGTACACGATCTCCGGACACGTGCACCCGGCCGTTTTTGTCTCGGGAAAAGGGCACCAAAGAGAAACCCTCCCCTGTTTCTGCTTCGGGGAAAAGAGGGCGCTGCTGCCGGCCTTCGGTGGTTTCACCGGCAATCAGGTAATCCGACCCGAACCGCAGGAAAGGGTGTACGTGGTTGCCGAAGATGAAGTAGTTGAAATAATCTAGATCTTAAAGTGACCAGTTCCAGGTTCAGGGCTCAAGGGTTTAGGGTTCAAAGGTTCAGGGTTTAAGGTTCAGTGGCGCCTCTGGCCGCAAGGATCCAGTTTGATCGAAGAGGAAACGTTTAATTTTCGGTGAAAAATTCAAAATCATAAACCTGTTTGGGTCATTGGATATTGTAATTTGGAATTTTTTTGTATTTTGGTGCTTGAAATTTGAGATTTCTGAATACCTCAATACCCGGGATAGTATCTATAAAGATTACCTTTCTATTGGGTATAGTACCGTTGATTGCAGATGAATAGGTTTTACAACCCTGAACGTTGAACCGGTCAACCTAGTAAAATCCCTCTGTCATAACAGAGGTTCATCGGTGTAGGCCACGTTGGCCTCTGCAGACGCATGCAGCCTGAGTTCTTTCCCCGCCTTGACATCCTCCACCCAGTCCGGATTCAGGAGGATCGACTTGGCACTCAAAATGATGTTGGCGTCTTCGAGAGCCTCATCTGCACTGGCGCGATCGTATATCTTTCCGCATATCATCAACGGCAGTTGGGTAACGGCGCGGGTGATCTGGGCCATATTCTGCCGGGTACCGAAAGCCTTGTCGCTGTAACCGTGGGTGGACACTGAAATGGCGTCGATCGGCTCCCGGTCGAGGAGCTTAATTATGTGCTGGTATTCGTCCCTTGTTTCGAACAATGACACGTGGGGATCGGCAACACCCCAGTTGGAAATCCTGAAGGTCAAGAGCCGATCTTCCGGGACGACTTTTCGGACAGCCTGAATCACCTCATGGGCAAATCGGAATCGGTTCTCAACCGACCCGCCGTAGCCGTCAGTGCGCTGATTGGAGTAGGATGACAGGAAGTTGCAAATCAGATAGCCGTGTGCACCGTGAATTTCGATCCCGTCGAATCCGGCTTCGACCGCACCCCGGGCTGTTTCGACAAATCCCTCGATGACATGCTCGATATCGAACCGGCTCATTTCGTCCGGCACCGGATAGGCTTGACCGGTCAGAGGGTTGTCCTGTTCAGGGGTGATCGGGCTGGGTGCGATCACCCGGCCGGCCGGATTGACTTCCGGCCACGCCATACGTCCGCAGTGAAACATCTGCATGACGGCGACAGCGCCTTCCTTTTGGATTGCGCTTACAACAGGGCGCCAGGCGTCGATCTGTCGCTGGGTCAAAAGACGCGCCTGCCCGGGGTATCCCTGAGCACTTTCGTAATCGGTGACAATCGCCTCGGTATAGACGATCGCGGCACCCTTCCTGGCCCTGCGTATAAGAAACTCGAGGACATCCGCGCGCGGGACGCTATCCGCCTTGGAAGACATGCGGGTCATGGGCGCAACGCCGATGCGATTTTTGAGGGTAAATTGGTTGATCGTAAATGGCGAAAAAAGTTTGTCAGGCTGCATCGAATAAAATCCTTTAATTTTGAGGTTTTTAAATCAAGCTATAAATTTTGCATGATAGTAATCACCCGGTTGGATGGGCGCAACAACGGACCTGTGGTGGGGTTATGCCAGATAATATGACGGCCTGTTTAAATTATGAAGATTAATATTTCTCATATGTTCCCTCCCGGCGTACAGTAATAGTATTTTCCCCTCAACATTCTACTTGTCAGCTCGTATTGCCAAAGGCGTCCACTGTGATGACTATTCGCCAGTTTTTAGTAAGGTATAAATTTTACATAGGTCTTCCAGTCTAACAATGAACACTTTATCAAAATACAAAGCATCAACAAACAGGAGGGAGTAAACCGTGGAAAATAAAGATGAAAAATTTGGTAAATTTGAGGACGAGACCGGTGAAATATATTACTGCCCAATAAACGAGGTTTCAGACAACCACATCGTTTCCGAGTGGGAAATTGATAACTGTGTGGAAGCTTCCACCGCCGGTCGCTATTCGGGAAATCTCAATATGGCCGACCAAATCACACCGTGAAGGAGACAATTAATGAATTCAGATCTTGAGTTGGCAGGATTTGACAACGGCGCGGAATATGATGCAAGTGATTTAAACACCACGCGAGAAAAAATCAAGCAGTACCTGTCTGCAGGGATTCTGTTTCCTGAAGAGATTTGAAGTGCAGAGAAGATTCTCCGCCACTTGAACAGTATGTCTGGATCCCCGGCAAGGTTGAAGTCAACTGAAGAAACAATACCGGCGTGATATGGCCGGAAAGAAAAGGACATTTTTCGAAGAAGGGCCATTAATGGACGGAAGCCAGCTTATGTTCACAACTGTGATTCAATTGGCAGCAGGCCCATGAATCCGACACCGAAACGCCGCCAGAAACCGGTGTATGGGTCCGTATTGAATTCGACCGGTTTGCCGTCTTCAAAACCGTGCCAGACAATTCGCTCGACTTTATCTTTCCCTTTCTTCAATTCTAGTTTGAATGCGATTTTTCCAATGTTCTCATCGAACCACTCACCCATCCCACCGCCGAGCTCGGTTGATTCGAGCACAACACCGATCTCGGTATTGTGAAGAGTTGCGCGCGGATCGAGATTCAGCGAACCGATAAAAACCGTTTGGCGATCGAAGACAAACGATTTGGCGTGCAGGCTGGCCTTGGAAGAACCGTGCGGTCCTTTTTTCTCCTTGCGCTGCTGCGGGGTCAGCCGTTTGTTCATTTCGTAGAGTTCGACCCCGTCGCGCAATAGGTCCTTGCGGTATTTGGCGTAACCCGAGTGCACGATGCCGACATCCGTGGAAGCTAGAGAATTGGTCAGAATCCGCACCCGAACGCCCCGCCTGCTGAGCTGCGTCAGAAACGCCGTGCCTTCTTTTCCGGGAACGAAATAGGGAGAAAAGATGATCAACTCTTTCTGCACACCTGCAAAATAAGGCCCCAACTGTGGCGCCAAATGATATTGGGTCTGGTCGAAATCTTGCTGAATTTTTTCCGGCAGATCATACACGACTTCGGCCTTGCCCCAGTAAAAGCGAACCGTGTTCTGCCTGATATTGTTGGCGAGGTCAGAGTCCCGCAGAGCAACGAGATAGGCGGAATCAGATTGTTGGGCAACAAATTCGCTCAACTTTTGCCTCTTCTGCTCGATTTCCTCGGGAGTGGGTGGTTGGCCCTTAAGCACCAGTGCCGGGTAGGCCAGCTCGCTGTTCCAGTATAGATCGAAAGCAGTCGAGACCTCCTCGACCACCGGTCCGATGACGAGCACATCCAGGTCGGCAAAAGCCAGACTCGGGTCGGCTTCGAAATATTCGTTGCCGATGTTGCGTCCTCCGAGAATGGTCGCTTGATTATCCACCGTAAACGATTTGTTGTGCATGCGGCGGGTCACCGATCCCATGCGCGTCACAAATTGGGAGAGGCGGCCGGTCTTGCGGCTGAACGGGTTGAAAATACGCACTTCCATGTTCGGGTGGCTGTCCAACGCCGCCGCTCCTAAATCCCGGCCTCCCAGGTCCATGTCGTCGACCAGCAGGCGCACCCGAACGCCCCGATCCGCCGCTTTGAGCAGCTGATCGATAAACAGCGCACCGACCAAATCGTTATGGAGAAGGTAGTACTGGACATCGATGCTGCGTTCGGCAACATGGGCCAGCACGGCGCGGGCCACGAATGCATCCAGGCCGTTTCCCAGCGGTAAAAATCCGGCTTGGCCGGGATGGGCTGCTATTTCATCGCGACGGGCCTGGCCCAAAAGGGTGTCGCCCGTATCCGTGTATGCATGCGACACCGGCCGCTCGAAATCTTTCGGGAGGGTGGCGCAGCCGTGCATCAGGAATGAACCCAGCACAGTCGTTGCTATGATAAAATGATATAAAAGCGGCATTTTCCAACCTGCAAGCTAAGGGATCTATGATGTATTTTATGGTGATTTGACCTACCCAAACCACGATTCGAATATTGGGTCAACAGCTAATGACGCCAAACGACATTGCCGATCGATGGATCCTATATTGTCCGACTAAATCAACATGACCCTATAACCCAACATTATCTTGACGGCATGGTAACAAGGGGAAGATCTTGCCTGCTGCCTTTTTCCGTCAACGAAAAAAGGAGCATCAGAAACGTAAAGGTTCTTTTTGAATGGAAGTCGCGGTCGTCGATCCAAAACCAGAAATTTTTGAATATGACGGCAACAATAAATGTCCTCAACTTGTCCATGGTTAATTACAGCCGGTTTCAGGCTCCCCTTGCCGGCTGTCGGGACCGATGGACATGCTGCAGACATCGGCCCCATCGGCCGGCAGGCCCTTGCCGGCCAGCCTGAGTAACGGTGTCATCACCGGGCTGGTCGCGAACCGGATGGCTGTACCGATGAGTCCACCGGAATCGATACCCACGCCAAAATCGCTAAAGGTGCCGTTCACCGCGAGCGGCGTCGCCAGGCTGAAAAATTCGGGTTTTTTGGGCCTTGGTACCGCAGCAAGCCGGATATGTTTTTGGGTGAAATCGACCTGACCTTTGGCGCAGATCCGGATTTTCGAGGTGTCGATCAACAAAACCCTGGGGGTCAGCACACCGTCGGTCATATCCCAAAGACCTATGATGCAGTTGATCTTCGACTGGTCCTTCTGACTTGAAACGATGGCGGCAACCAAGTTCACCGCCCACAGGTCGATAATCCCCGCCTTGAGGTTTTCGAGGCGGCCGGAAAAGTCAAAATGTCCGCTACTCCGCGCCATGAGATCTTCGAAACGACCCGCTTTCGAGGAGAGTTCGACATCGAGGCTGATGGTGCCGCCCATATCGGCCTTAGGGTTGGCGCGGTGAACCAGCACCCCGAAATCGAAATTCTCTATCTTGGCACGGACCGAGGCTTCCGTTGCTTGCCGGCCCGGTTTCAGTGATGAGGCGAAAAGAAAGCTCCCTCCGGGGATGTTCAGTTGCACCGGATCAATCGAAATGCGCCCATTCCTCAGCGTAGCCGTCAATGAGCCGCTCCCCAGTTCATCGTCGCCGGACATCACTTTATTGGCGGCAATTTTGACCCGGGCGTCGAGTTTGGCCAAGGCTTCCGGGCTGAACACTGCGAGGGTTCCGGCTGTTTTATCGATGTTTCTACCCGGCCCAACTTTTTCCCCTTTCCGTTTGTCCACAGCGCCGACTGACCGGGTCGCCGTTTTAACTTGCGACTGGCCGGCACTGTTCCTGTCAGGAGACCAGTCCCCCACATCGAAATCGTCGAGCTGAATCATGGGCGCCTTCAGTTCGACGGCCGCAACGGGCCGGGGTCCGGATTTGTCGACAGTCAAATGCCCGATCAAGCGGCTCTTTCCCACCTGGACCGACAAATCGGACAACTCGAGACGTTTTTGCTGGAGCCATAGCTGGCCGCCGGCGCGATAGGATTTCAGCGGCGGAAGGGCGAGTCCCGTCAGGCTGTCAAGGCTGTTGAGGTTTGAACCGGCGACGGATGCCTTTACATGAAGCGTCTTGACCACCTGGGTCAGGTCGATGTCACCCGAAACCTCGAAACGGGTATCGGCGATTTCAGCTTGGATTTCCATCCGCGAGCGGTTGTCTTGCACCAGCTCCTGCAATGAGCCGATCTCGATGGTGGCAACGTATGGATGCTTGAATGTTTTTCCTTTCAGGGATAGAGTGAACGGTTTGTTGGCCGGCATTTCACCGGTACATCCGGTAATGGTTAACCGCGACGGTCGGGTCTGTCCGTAACGGCTATAGTCCACCGATATCTCCTTTAACACGAGCTCCTCGACCACCAGGGTATCGGCGGTCAACATCGGTCTGGAAGTTCCAGAAAACGGTTCGGATTCTGAAGTCGGGCCGGGGCCGGTTTCCGCCGGAGGCCGGAATGCCCAGTTGACCTCACCGCGCTTGTTGACCTCGAGTGTCAGATCGAACCCGTGGACGTTGAACTCCATAATATGAACCTTGCCTCGTAAAAGGGGCAAGAGAGCCACCTGTATCCGGGCGGTTTCCATAGAGATAAATTCGTTGGCTTTAAACCCGTTGGGATTGGCGATTTTCAACCCCTTTAGAGTAAAAACCGGCCGCAGGGAGGTGGTGACGGCAATCTTGTCGTTCACACTGACGGTTCGTCCAAGTGCATTGGACGCCACCGATTCCAACAGACCCTTGTAAGCGCTCAAGTCGATGGGGATCTTTACAAAAGCCAATACCGCCGCGAGCACCAGCACGAAGGCGACCAGGCCGCTCACGACATAAACGACCCATCGGATGATTTTTTTTACGTCCATGTTGTCGTTCCTCTCAGGAATTGGAAAACCCTGACGAACAAAAATTCGGCACCATTTTTATAATTTCGTTTAGGTAAACTCCCGGATCTGCGGGAGGTTTACCTAAACGAAACTATGTGAGTTTTCATTGGTCGTGACAATTTTTACCTGAAAGCTAATGAGGTCGAACACCAGGTGCATGCCGAGATTTTCGAAAAATCGGGCGGAGCCGTAAATTGCCCCCCAGCGGGTCCGATCGATGTCGAAATGGGCTTCCGCCGCCAGACCGCCGCCTTCAGTTCTCGCAACCGTGGCTTGAAACGCCAGATCGGCCTTGACGCCCCTGAGTTCGAGGGTCGCGTTTAACTCGTAGTTCGGGATACTCAGAAAGGGCGTTTTGACCGGCAGGCCCTCTTTAATGGTCAAAACAGCGGACGGGAATATTTTGACGAAGAAAAAGTCGTCGGATTTGAGATGGGATGTCAATACCGGATGGAGTTCGTCGCCCTTGAGACTTATGTTGTCGATAGAATCCATGTCGATGTCGACCACGCCCGTTAAAATGGAATGGTTGACCTCGACCTTCCCCCTTTTTATCCCCACCGTCCCGAAATGCTTGCTGTTCGGGTTCCTGCCGGACCACTCGATGACGCTTTGGGCGCTGTCGACACTGTATTTACCGTCATCCAGCCGCAGCACGGTTTCAGGATCAGCCATGTCCGGCTGATCGCCCCGGAGCTCAAACCGTCGCTCACGCCACGCTTCGAGTCCACCGTTCAACACACTGATATTTTCGTAGCCCTCGCACTGCAGTTTTTCAGCGGCCGTCAAAGCATCCCTGGAACGACCGCTCGACCCGTACAGAACGATTTCGGCTTTTTTGTCCTCCGCAATTGCTTTCACCTGCTCAAGGAAGGTGACTTCGAAGACGCAGGCACTGCGCGCACCCGGCAGGTGAACCTTTTCGAAGTGGATGCCGGTCAGCGTGTCAATCAGTATAAATGTTTCTTTGTTTTTTATCCGCTCCATCAGTTCGTCCGGCTCGAGGAACTTGTATTTCTTGTTCTCGGTCATGTTTTTCTCCTCTTCCTAAAACTGACAATCAAGTTTCAGGAAAATATTTCAAAATGAAAAGGAATCACTCACTATCGGAATTATAGTAATAGTTTTTTCCTATCATACGGCTTCGATTTTACCATCATTGCTAATCTCTCAATGATGCACATTTTTACGGTCAATTATGTTAATTGATACAACCACCTAATCGCTTAACAAATCAGATAGGGGGACGCAACCATGAAGAGCATCAAAAATATCGCCGTTGGTTTCTTAAGTTTGATCATACTAATGCAACCACTGGCTGCCGGTGCAGTGGAAATAG
>JARFQH010000324.1 GCA_029287875.1 Desulfobacteraceae bacterium
AGGCATTCACGGATCGGGAGGCCACGGTTTTGAGCAACCTCGCCGAGTTGGACTATGCCATTGACCGCGCACGTCGACGCGTCAAAGCCAACCGGGACGAACTCGTTGACCTGGAAGACCAAATCCAGGCCAGTCGGGAACGCTACAAACAATTAGTCGACAGCGTCGATGCCAATGAGGCTTACGCCGCAAAACGACTGGTTGCGCTTTACAAACTCAATCTCAACGGTACTATTCCCGTGCTGGCCTCTTCCGGCTCCATCTTCGAGATGATCAAGCGGAAGAAATATCTGGAGCGGATTTTGGCCCATGATGAGCAGGTTCGCCAAAGTCTGCTGGAGGAAAAGTTGAGACTAAAGGAAATCCTTGATCAACTGGATGCCCAGCAAGCTCAAAAAAAGCGCCTCGAAGCCGACATCGATGCACAAATCGAGAAGCTGTCCCGCAATCGGACAGACCGCTCGCGGGTTTTGACGCGGATACGGTCCGAAAAATCGCTGCAACTCGCCGCCATCGAGTCCATGAAGGCTGCTGCGAAGACCTTGGACCTGACCGTTGAAAAACTGGTTGCCCAGCCGAAGCCCCGGAACGCAACGGGTCAGCTCGATTCATTTTCCGATTTTAAGGGCTTGCTAAAGATGCCTATCAGCGGTAAAATAATTTGTTTTTTCGGCCCTCAGAAAGACACCAAATTCAACGTCAGCGTCTTTCGCAGCGGTATCGACATTCAAGCCCAGAAGGGCGCGGTCATCCAAGCCGTGTTTGCCGGGCGGGTCCTATTTGCCGACTGGTTCAAAGGCTACGGCAACATGGTCATCATCGATCACGGAGACGGCTACTACACCGTCTATGCCCACCTGGAAGAGCTCTTCAAACAAAAGGGATATTATGTCAACACCGGCGAAGACATTGCCACGGTTGGTGATACAGCGTCGATGGACGGGCCGATTCTTCATTTCGAGGTGCGCCATCACGGAAAACCGCTGGATCCTATGGAATGGATCGTCAACGGAGAGATTATTGATAAGGAGTTGCTGAATGACAACCAAGAAAAAACGGCATGTAAGGCTTTGGCTGGCGGTGATCGCGTCTGTGATCTTCTGGACTGTCGGAACCGGTTTCGACAACCAGCTTTCAGCCGACAGTGAAGAAACCTACAAGGGGCTGAAGCTTTTTACCGAGGTGATCGAAATTGTTCAAAAAAACTATGTCGACGAGGTCAATTCGAAGGACCTCATCGAAAAAGCCATACAGGGCATGGTACGCGGCCTCGATCCGCACTCCGCCCTGCTGCCGCCGGATGCTTTCGAAGACCTGAGCATCGACACCAAAGGCGAGTTTTCGGGCATCGGTATTCACATCACCATGCGGGACGGTCTCGTAACGGTCATTTCGCCGATCGAGGGAACACCGGCCTACAAGGCCGGAATCCAGCCCTTTGACCGCATCATCAAGGTCGACGACAAACCGGTCAGTGAACTGCGCGAGGCCGTCACCCTGATGCGCGGACCCAAAGGAACACCGGTCAAGGTCACCATTTTGCGGGAAGGCTCCACCGATCCGCAAGACTTCGAGTTGATCCGGGATGTGATTCCGATTGAAAGCGTCCGCGCCAGTCTATTGAAACCCGGCTACGGGTTCATCCGGATCACCAATTTCAACAGCAATACAATCGAGGACCTGGAAAACGCGCTAAAGAAGCTGGAATCCGGTCCCGAACCCCTCAAAGGCCTCGTGCTCGATTTCCGTGACAACGGCGGCGGACTGCTGGACCAGGCAATCAAGGTCTCGGACATGTTCCTGGATAATGGGTTGATCCTGACGATCAAGGGACGTTTGCCGCGAAACAGCAAGGAATTCAAAGCCCATTCCAACGACGTCCAACGAACCTACCCAATTGTCGCCCTGATCAACGGCGGCAGTGCCAGTGCCTCTGAGATTGTCGTGGGGGCGCTCCAGGATAACCACCGGGCGCTGGTGCTCGGCACCACCTCCTTCGGCAAGGGTTCGGTTCAAACCGTCGAACAGCTGCGTGAGGGCTACGGTCTTAAGTTGACCATCGCTCGCTATTACACGCCGAGCGGTCGTTCCATCCAGGCCAAGGGTATCGAACCGGACATTGTGGTGAGAAAAAGGATTGTGGACGAAGAGGATCTCAAGAGTTCGGATGACGGCCACCTGAAGGAGAGCGATCTCAAAAATCATCTGGAGGCCAAACCGGAAGATGAGGACAACCAGCCCTCGAAGACAGATCAGAAAAAGAAAAAATCTCCTCAGCAGCAGGAACTCGAACTCCGGCACGGACCATTGACAGCAGAAAAACTGCAGCGCGACTATCAGGTGCAACGCGCGCTGGAGATTTTAATCGGCTACGATGTTTTTAAAAACCTGAAGGGATAATCGACGGTCGCCGGTTTCGATCGGAATTGACGTGGTTTCCGGCCCGGAAATGAGCCTTTTTCCGCAAGATCAAGATAGTCAAAGACGCCCGGATTGCGGAGAAGGGCCATTTATGGGTAATCCATAAGTTGGCTCACTGACATTGACAAAAAAAAAGCCTACCCGCAGCAAAAGCCGTAAAAAGGGAAGTCGAAAAAAATCACGCAAGCGGGTTTCTTCCGACCTCATCCTGTTAAAAATTCTGACCACTCTGACGGTTTTGGTTCTGCTCGTCGTGGCCGCCGGCCTTTTCACCCATTACATTCTCATTAAAACCCGGCCATCGATAAAACGCCTGCCGCCGCCGGGCAAAATGGCACCGCAACCGACTGCCGGCATACGGCCCTTCGAGGTTTTCCCCAAAGAAGACCGCCCTCCCGTTGTACCGCTACCGAAACCGAAGCCGCCGGCAGAAGCCCTGCCGAAAGTCGCCATTATCATCGACGATCTGGGGTATGACCGGCGGATAGCCCAAAAATTCCTCGATTTGGATGCCGGACTGACATTTGCGGTGTTGCCCCAGGCTCCCCACACGCGATTGATTGCCGCTACCATCTTGAAAAAGGGAGGTGAGGTGATGCTCCACCTGCCGATGGAGCCGCTCGAATATCCATCGGTCGACCCCGGTCCGGGGGCCTTGCTGTCATCCATGTCGGCGGATGAGCTCACCGGAGAATTGCGAAAAGACCTGTCCGATGTTCCCGGCATCAAGGGCGTCAACAACCACATGGGCTCGAAACTAACCGCCGAGTCCACGCGCCTTTATCAGGTCTTTTCCGTTCTGAAGCAGGAAGGGTTGTATTTCATCGACAGCCGCTCCACCGCCGAAACCGTCGGTCGCCCATCAGCCCGCTTGTTTCAGCTGCCGTTTGCCGAACGGGATGTTTTTATAGATCACGTTCAAGACCCGGATTTGATTCGGTTGCGCGTCAAAGAGCTGATTCAGATCGCCCGGAAAAACGGCGAGGCGATCGGTATCGCCCACCCCTCGAAAACGACCCTCCGAATTTTGGAAGAAATGCTCCCGATGCTGAAAAAAAAAGTTCAGCTGGTGCCGGCCTCTCAGGTCGTCCACGTCATTTCCTGATAGCCGGTTTCTCCTCTGCCCTAAGTCCCTTTTAACTTATCCAGATACTCGACAAACCGCTTGGAAAATTTTCCAAGGGTGATTACCATAGCACATGCTTCGATTGACGATTTTTCGGCCTTGCTGTTTGGAGCTATAAATCATGTTCAAAGTCGCCGTCGGTCAGGGAGAAGACCTCGATGCCCGAAGCGCGGTTGAAACCGCGATTGCCCACTGCCAATTTCAGCTCCGGGAGCTCCGGCCGCAGGCCGGAATTGTATTCAGCAGTATCGATTTCGATCACAAGCTGGTGTTGGCGGAACTCCTGCGCCGTTTTCCGGATATTGAACTGGTCGGCTGCACTACCGGCGGAGAATTTTCATCCGATTTCGGCTTCAGCGACGACTCGATCAACTTGATTCTGTTCTGCGCCGATATGATTGAAATCAAAGCCGGTGTTGGACGGCAGGTCTCCATCGATCCCACGCTCGCGGTTGAATCGGCCGTCGCACAGGCCCGCGAAGACCTGTCCGGACCGGAAACACTCTGTATCGTTTTTCCCGAGGGAATCGTCGCGTCACCGGATGCGGTCATACGGGCGTTGAATCAGATGCTGCCGCCGCTTTGCCCGGTGTTCGGCGGCGTACCAAGCCGCCACTATGAAATTCCCGCCCCAACACTTCAATTTTTCCAAAACGAGGTACTGGAAGATGCCGTCCCGCTACTGCTTTTTACCGGCCCCCTGCGGCACGAATTTGCCATCAGCAACAGCTGGAAGCCGATCGGGACGAAAGCCAAGATCACGGAATCCCGCGATTATGAAATCCGGCGGATCGGAGACAAACGGGCGCTCGATTTTTATCGTTATTACCTGGGCGCTCACCGTTATCCGGCACTGGAATTTCCTCTGGCAGTATACGACGAAAGTGATCAAGCGCATTTTTTGATCCGGTCACCGGGTGACTACGCTGAGGATCAAGGAAGTATTTTCTTCTCGGGACCGATTTCGACCGGTACCACCGTTCAACTGACCGAGGTCACCCGTGAGCGGATCATCGCCGACACGGAAGCATCTGTGGCGACAATGGTGAAGCGCTGCCGGGACGACTGGCAGCCTGCGGTCGCCCTGGCATTTTCCTGCGCCACCCGCAAACAGATCCTCGGCACGCGCACGCCCGAAGAACTCCGGATCCTCAAGGGTTTCCTGCCGGCTCCATTACCGATCTGCGGTTTCTACACCTTCGGGGAACTGTCGCCGCTGCAACCGGGTGAGAGCAGCCGGCTGCACAACTGCACTCTGGTGACACTGCTGATCGGCGAAGAAAATGCGGTTGCCTCGATGGATTCTACCGGGATCGGTCCTGGGCCGTCTCTTCCGACCCATCATCGCGCCGCCGAAAAAGTAGAGCGGTTGGAACGCGAAAACCTCTTTCTGCAAAAAAAGCTGAAGCGTTCGGAACACTACCGTGAAAGGTTGGAGAGAAACAAAGATTTGAGTGATGCCCTGCTGAAAAAAATCAACCGTGACATGAAAAGGGCTCACCGGGAAATCAAGCGAAAAAACAGCCTGCTGAGGAAATCACTGGCCTTGGCCAATGAAATTCAATTGAATCTGCTGCCCCAGCATGATCCGATCAACGAACACCTGGACATCACGGGCAGAATTATCTACTCTAGCGCCACCGGCGGAGACTACTATGACTATATCCGCTTTCCGAAAAGCGCCGGACACCGGCTGGACGTAGTGGTGGGGGATGTCACCGGCCACGGCATCGAGGCGGCTCTTCTCATGACAACCGCACGCGCCTTCCTGCGCGCCCGGACTTTTCAGCCGGGTTCTCTGGCGCAGGTCGTCACCGACGTCAACCGGCACCTGACCGCCGATCTCTACGAGACCGGCCGGTTTATGACGCTTTTCTACCTGACCATCGACCCGGCAGCCGGCCGATTGGGTTGGGTGCGGGCCGGGCATGATCCCGCTATCTTATTCGACCCGGCAACCGGGCATTTCCAAGAGCTGCGCGGCGAGGGCATAGCGTTGGGCGTCGACCGGAGCTGGCGCTACGAAGAACACCAAAAGTCCGGCCTGACCGGTGGTCAGATCATTTTTATCGGCACAGACGGCATCTGGGAAACCCACTCTCCCCGGGGCGACATGTTCGGTAAACAGAGGGTCTACGAACTCATTCGCACCCATGCGGCCGCCAGTGCCGCCGATATTGCCGACCGGGTCATCGAGGATCTCGACCGATTCCGTGAAAACCCGGAACCAGAAGACGACATCACCCTGGTCGTCATCAAGGTTAAGGGCCCCGGCAAGAAATAATTCCACCTCTTGCTTGTCTTATGGCCCGTCTACTGTGTTACATCCACCCACACATATCCCGATATGCGCAGGTGGATGTGCCTTGTAGACAAACCATAATCCGGCGCAATCGTGTGGAATTGTTTCTTACCGTGACCTTAAGATCGGCCATCCGGATACCGCAATGGCGATTGACAGGCCATTAAATTTGATCTAACCCGATAAATAAAATATCACAAGGTTCAACACCTATGGGACTCTCTTTTATCGAAGGCAACGAAGCCATTGCCTACGGTGCGGTGACAGCCGGCTGCCGCTTTTTTGCCGGATATCCCATCACCCCGGCCACAACGATTTTCAACACCATGCTCAAACTGCTGCCGCCAAGCGGCGGCATCTGCCTTCAGGGCGAGGACGAAATCGCCTCGATCGGCTTTTGTCTCGGAGCCGCCATGAGCGGTCTGAAAGTCATGACGGCCACCTCCGGTCCCGGTATCAGCCTCTATAGCGAGCAAATCTCTTTTGCCGTCGGCAGCGAAATCCCGATCGTCATCATCGATGTCCAGCGGTTGGGGCCCTCCACCGGTTCGGCCACGCGCGGGGCCGACGGTGACATCAACTTTCTGCGCTGGGGCAACAGTGGCGGACTGCCGGTGATCGTTCTGGCGCCGGTGGACATTAAGGATTGCTTTACCCTGACCGTGTGCGCCTTCAACCTGGCTGAAACCTACCGCTGTCCGGTGTTTATCGCTTCCAACAAGGAAATCGGCATGACGCGTGAAAGTGTCGACCTGGAAGTCCTTGAAAGGCCGCCACTTGTCGACCGCGCCGCGCCGCCGGACAGGGCCCACTTCCAGCCGTTTCAGATCTCAAACGGTCAAACCGTGCCGTATTTTTTGCCCATTGGCGACAGCGTCCCGGTCCGTCAGACCTCTTCAACCCACGGTGCGGACGGATACATCACCACCGACGCTGAAGAAATCAGATCCTTTCAAAGGCGGTTGCAGGACAAATTGCAGAGCAGCGTCGAGCACTACAGCTTCCACGAACTCATTGCTGAAAACGCCCGGACCCTGCTCATCGCTTACGGGGTAACGGCCCGGGCGGCCGCGGCCGCCTGCCGGCTCGCAAAACAGCAGGGCAACCCGGTATCCCTGCTGGTCTTAAAGACCCTCTGGCCGTTACCGGAAGCCCTCATTCGCCGATCGGCCCGGCAGGCTGAAAGGGTAGTGGTCATCGAGATGAACCTCGGCCAGTACGTCAACGAGATCCGCCGCGTACTGCCGGACAAACCGATCGATTTTTTCGGTCAGATGGATGGACGCCTGATCACGCCCCCGCAGATCCTGGAGGTAATCGCCCGTGGATAGTCTGCTGAATAAAAATCGTCCCCCCGTATTTTGCCCGGGGTGTTCCCACGAACGCGTGACCCAGGCTCTGGACAAGGCCTTTCAACTCCTCGAGCTGCCCGGCGACCGAATCGCCATCGTGAGCGATATCGGCTGCTCCGGGCTGTTCGACACGTTTTTCGACACCCACGCCCTGCATGGCCTCCACGGTCGGGCGCTGACCTATGCGGCCGGTATCAAGTTGTCGCGACCCGAATTGAACGTGGTGGTCACCATGGGCGACGGCGGGCAGGGTATCGGCGGAGCGCAC
>JARFQH010000240.1 GCA_029287875.1 Desulfobacteraceae bacterium
GCGGCAACTGCTTGCGCCAATTAAGCGCATGACCGCCCAACTCGTTTTCCTTTTCGATGATCACCACCTCATACCCGGCGCTGGCGGCATCCAAGGCAGCCGACAAACCGGTCATGCCACCGCCGATCACCAGGATCCGGCGACTGAGGGATTCCACCTTGTAGGGCTCGGGCAGGTCGACTTTCTTTATCCGGGCCATGCTCATTTTAAGATAGTCATCGGCCAGCATCTGAACGCGGTCGAAGTGGACGCCGTCGTCCTTCTGCTCTTCGGTCAGCTTCGGAAACTCGGTTCGGGGATGGGACCAGACCACCTGTTCGCGCAGATTCACGCGATCGACGATGCAGCCGTCGAAGCGGAAAACATCGAAGTTGACGCGTCGTGAACATGCCGCGATCACGAGTGAATTGATGCCTCCTTCCGCGATGTCTTTTTGGAGCAGCTCGACGCCGGCTTTGCCGCAGAACATCTCGTGGGTCTGAACCGGAAAGCCTTCTTCACCGGCCACGTCTTTCAGGGCATCGATATCGAGCGACTCTCCGATTCCGCAGCCCGTGCAGATATACACACCGTATTTTTTGTCCATGGTTAGCCTCCTGCTACTTGTTCACCAGGGTTTGAATCGCCTTGAGGGCCATACCGGTCGCATTCTGATTGGATGTCACCACGTCCAGGGGCTTGTTGGCACAGCCAACCGCAAACATCCCGCCCTTCTGGAAATCATTGATGATGAATCCGTCTTCGGTATACTTCAGGTCCGCGGGAAGTTTCAGATTGGCCATCGTGGGTTGCATGCCCGTTGCGAGCACCACCATCTCGACCGTTTGATGAATCTTTTCCCCGGTTACAGCATTTTCGGCCACCACGGTGACGTTTCCGTTTCCGGCGTCATTGACTTCGGCCACCTTGCCTTTGACGAAAAAGATGTTCGGATCTTCTTTGATATTCTGATAGAACTTTTCGTACCGCAAACCGGGCGTCCGCATGTCGATGTAAAAAACGTAGATCTTGGCCTCCGGGTACTGCTCGCGCACGTAGGTGGCCTGTTTCAGGGAGGCCATGCAACAGATGTAGGAGCAGTAGGGCAGATGGTTTTCGTCCCGTGAACCGGCGCACTGGACAAAGGCCACGCTGTCGGGCCCTTTCTTGTCGGAGGGCCGCTGTACTTGGCCCTTGGTGGGACCGTTGGGGGAAGCCATGCGTTCCATCATCATGTTGGTGATGATATTCGAATAGGTACCGAATCCCAGGTTGTCGATCTTTTTGGCGTCATATGGTTCCCACCCTGTGGCCCAAAGGATCGATCCGACCTGCAGGTTGATCGATTTGGCCGCCATGTCGAAATCGACGGCGTCATACGTGCACGCCTCTTTGACCCGCTGGGCGTCTTCGGGAGAATTTTTCACGGCCGCGTCGATGACGAATCGAGCGGGGAAAGACATCTCCATCGGCAGATAGGCCCCCTTTATTTTCTGCATCCCGAAGTCGAAGGCACTCTCTATTTCCGTCTGACAGGCTTCCGTGCAAGCCCCGCAACAGGTGCAGTTTTCATTGACGTAGCGGGGATTCATTTTAACGCCGACGGTATAATTACCGGGTCCGCCGTCGACCTTTTCGACTTCGCTCATCGTAAAGATTTTGATCTGCGGATTGTCTTTGATCCTGCGGAAATTGATCTCCAGGCCACAGCTTGGCGGGCACAGCTTGGGGAAGTATTGATTCAGCTGTGCGACCCGTCCGCCCAAATATGGATTTTTCTCAACCAGGAAAACCTCGTACCCCACTTCGGCGGCTTCGAGAGCCGCGGTCAAGCCGCTGATCCCTCCGCCAACAACCATGATGCTTCCACTCGCAGGGGCTGCTCCGTTTTCTGTCATGCTGTCCTCCGTAATAGAAGTTTGGAATGAATCAAAAGATGAAACTTGAAACTTGAAACTTGAAACTTGTCAACGCTAAAGTCAGGTATTTCAAGTTTCCAGTTTCAAATTTCCAGTTTCCAGCACTTATTCAATAAAAACCTCCAGGCGTCTCCCGACGCCTGGAGGTTTGGTTATTCAGGACCTATAGCCAATACGGCCTCCGATTAATCAGGGATGATCTTGATGTAGTCTTTCTTGAAGATATCCCATTTGCCGGAATCCGGATCGTACTTGGAATTGACGAAACAGAACCAATTCTCGTCATCCTGTCCCGGATGGTCGGCCTGATAATAGAAACCGGGGTAACGGGTTTCCTTGCGGAACTGGATGTGGCGCAGGTGGGCTTCCACCGTCCAGATACGGTGCTGGATTTCCCAGGCGCGCATCAATTCGTGCAGATCGCCGGCCGCCAGCTTCTCGCAATCTTCGCGCATGGTGGCCAGCAGGTCCATGACGACTTCCAGGTTCTTGCTGGTGGTCAGGTAGTAGGTAGCCGTCCCGCCGCCGTATTCATGGGTGGCCTTCATCAACCGGTACATCATGCCGTTGGGCTTGAGGTAGTTGGGGTTGATGTCGATGGAGGTGGAGAATTTGCTGTGTTCCAGTAAGGTCCGCACCGGTTTGTAGACATGGTCGACCAGTTCTTCCTTGGACTGTTTCAGGGTCGGCTTGAAGTCGGCGTGATCCTTGGCATAGCGAACCATCTGCTTGGCCGCAATCCGTCCCTCGGCATGGGAGCCGGAGGAGAACTTGTGGCCGGAGCAGCCGACACCGTCGCCGGAGGTGAACAGGCCGTTGACCGTGGTCATGCGGTTGTAGACCTTGCCGTTGTCGGCCTTGATCTTGTAAGCATCCGGCACCCAGTCATAGTCCGGGCCCGAAACCCACAGACCGCAGCAGCCCGAGTGCGAGCCCAGCAGATACGGCTCGGTGGGCATGACTTCGGAGTTCTTCTTTTCCGGCTCGGTGTTGGTGGCACACCACAGGTTGGCCTGGCCGCAGGTCATGTCGAGGAAGTCTTCCCAAGCTTCGGATTCGAGGTGCTTGAGTTCTTTCTTGTCCAGGGTCTTCCCGAGTTCAGCCAGTGCGCTAACCGTGTCCATGATGATCGGGCCGCGGCCCTCTTTCATCTCGAAGAGCATCAAGTGGTTCCGCAGACAGGTCGGGGTGATGGCGGCGGTTCCGTAAGGCGCATACTTTTGCAGCTCGGCCTTGGCGGCGTCGCTGGCGGCGAAGTTTTCGCCCAGGCCGTTAAGCGTCTTGGCCTTGAACAGCAGGAACCAGGCCCCCACCGGACCGTAACCGTCTTTGAAACGAGCCGGGGTGAACCGGTTTTCCATCATCGACAGCTCGGCACCGACCCGCATGAGCATGGTGTAGGTGGAGCCGGAGTTCCATACCGGATACCAGGCCCGGCCTTTGCCTTCACCCATGGAACGCGGCTGGTAGATGTTGACCGCGCCGCCGCAGGCGACCATCATGGTCTTGCATTTGATGATGAAGACTTTGTTTTCACGGACGGAGAACCCGACCGCACCGGCGATCTGGTTGGGCTTATTGGCGTCCAGGAGCAGCTCGACGATAAAGACCCGCTCCAGAATGTTTTCGTCACCCAGAGCCAGCTTGGCGGCTTCGGCCACGATTCTCTTGTAGGACTCGCCGTTGATCATGATCTGCCATTTTCCGGTGCGGACCGGCTGGGCCCCGGCCTTCAGGGTCCCCATGGACTGGCCTTTTTTACCGTCCAGGTTCTTGCCTTCGGCGCTCTTTTTCCAGATCGGCAGACCCCATTCCTCGAACAGATGGACCGAATCGTCC
>JARFQH010000241.1 GCA_029287875.1 Desulfobacteraceae bacterium
CGAGCTGGTCGGTGACGGCGGCGACGTTCCGTTTTTCCGGTTCATAACCGGTCAGAAAATGAATGCCGAAAACAGGATAGCCTTGGGTTTTCAACAGGGCAGCCGCCATCAGGGAATCCACCCCTCCGCTGACGGCGACCGCAATCAGCGGCTTCATTCGAAAAAGGTCTGATTGATGGAGTGGACTTCCATCGCCCGGGTCGGGCAGGCCGGAACGCAGAGTTCACAGACACTGCATTTCTTCTGATTGAACCGCACCGTCATGCGCGGCCTCTGGATGGAAAGGGCGCCGGTGGGGCAAACGGCGGTACAGGCCCCGCAGTGGGTGCACTTGATCTTGTCGCGCTGGACCTCCTGAGAGGCGTAGTCCACCTGGACTCCCTGGTCTTTGAGGTACCGCACGCCTTCTTTGAACTTTTTTTTGTCGCCCGACAACTCGAGCACCATGACGCCTTCCTTGCGGGGCAGTACCGCGGCGTTCAGGATGTTGAATGTCAGGTCGTAGTCTCTGGTGAGGTAACAGACGATCGGTTTCTGAGCGACTAGCGCCGGAAATCGCAAAATGAGAATCCTGGAATACACATTAACCTCCGGTAACCTCTTTATTTTTTTAGGTCGAAAGGATACAATAGAAACAAACAGAAGCGGTGTCAACAGCTGCTAAAAACCGCAGGCACTGCTTCAGTACAGCATCCGGGAACCCGGGGACCATCGATGAACCTGTTTGCTTACCGCACCACCGGCCTTCTGATCAAGACGATAACCGAGCTATCAAAGGCGAAGGTCAAACTCTACGGCATCGAAAACATACCCAGCGGATCAGTTATTTTCGTCCTCAATCACTTTACCCGCATGGAAACCTTTTTGATGCCCTACGTGATTTTCAAACTCACGCAAGTGCCGGTCTGGTCCCTGGCAAGCTATGAATTCTTCAAGGGCGCCTTCGGGGCCTATTTGGACAAAGTCGGGGCGGTGTCGACCCGCAATCCGGAGCGCGATCTTCTGATTGTTAAGACCCTTCTCAACGGTGAGGCCAACTGGATCATTTTTCCGGAAGGCCGGATGGTCAAAAACAAAAAGATCATCGAAAAAGGGCGTTTCATGATCTCTTACGCCGGTGGGAAACGCCCGCCCCACACCGGGGCGGCTTTGCTGGCGCTGCGCGCCGAATTCTACCGCCAGCGGATTATACGGCTGTTGGAAAAAGATCCCGAGGAGGCGCACCGCCTGCTGGAGCAATTCAAGATCGAGGACGCCGGGCCGCTCACAAGCCGAAACACCTGGATCGTGCCGGTCTGCCTGACCTACTTTCCGATCCGGGCCCGCGAGAACACCCTCAGCTCCTTGGCCACGCACCTGGTGGACGACATATCGGACCGCCTGGTGGAAGAGATCATGACCGAAGGAACGATGCTCCTATCCGGGGTCGATCTCGACATCCGCTTCGGAGAGCCGATCAAGATTGATGAATGCCTGTCGTGCCGGTCGATCGAGCGCGGCATCGGTTCAAAGCAGCGGCTGCAGTTCGACGACCCGCTGCCGCTCCAGCGTCTTATGCACAAGGAGGCGCTGAAAATCATGCAGCGCTACATGGCCGCCATCTACAGCATGACGTCCGTCAATCACGATCACCTTTTCGCTTCGCTGCTCAGATTTTCCCCTCACAAGAAGTTCGAGGAGCACGCGCTGCGGCGTAAACTGTTTTTGTTGACGGGTGCCGTTCGGGAGGTCAAGAACCTCTACCTGCATCAGAACCTCCAGGACGATCAGGTACACCTGCTGACCGACGACCGCTACGGCCGGGTGAGCGACTTTTTGTCGGTTGCCATCGAAAAAGGGATACTAAAGCGCGAGGGCCCCTACCTGATAAAGGACCGCTCCAAATTTTCCTCGCCCTACGATTTTCACCGGGCGCGCATCGACAATCCGGTCGAAGTGATGGCCAACGCCGTCGAACCGTTGACGGCGTTGCAACGCATCGTGCGTTGGACTGCCTGGCTGCCCGATTTTTGGGTCCGGCGCAAAGTGGCGGCCACGCTGCAACGTCGCGCATACAGTGAGTTCGACGAGGATTACCGGCAGTTCTTCATCGAAGGGGAATCTAAGAAAAAGGAGGTCGGAAGTCCGTTTCTGATCCGCGGCAGCTTCCGCCGGATGGGAGTGGTCCTCGTTCATGGATACATGGCGGCCCCCCTGGAAATGAAAGAACTGGCTGAATATCTGGCGCGCAAGGGTTTGTGGGTCTACGTCCCGCGTGTCAAAGGCCACGGCACTTCTCCCGAAGACTTGGCTCAAACCCGCTACCCGGCCTGGGTGGAAACGGTCGATCGCGCGTATGCATTAATGCGCAGCCTGTGCCGACGGGTGGTTGTCGGCGGGTTTTCCAACGGCGCCGGACTGACGCTTGATCTGGCTGCGCGGGTCGCTGATGCGGCCGGCGTGTTTGCCGTTTCGCCGCCGCTGCGGCTGCAGGACTTTTCGACGCGCCTGGTACCGGCCGTGGACGTTTGGAACCGCTTGATGAAAAAAGTCAGGCTGGGCGATGCCCAGGTGGAATTCGTGGAAAATCATCCGGAGAACCCCCATATCAACTATCTGCGTAACCCGATTGCCGGCGTGCGAGAACTGGAACGCTTTATGGGCGCCCTGGAACCCAAACTGGGCGCGATAAAGGTGCCGGCTCTGGTTATCCAGGGCCAGGGAGACCCGGTGGTCAATCCGAAGGGGTCGGTCAGGGTCTTCCAGCGCCTGGGGGCGGAGGATAAAACTTATGTGCTTTTCAGTTTCAACCGCCACGGAATCGTGCGCGGTGAGGGTGCCGAACGGGTCCACCGCGCTATCTGGGAATTCATCGAAAGATTAAATTGAGGGAATCGGGTAAAAATAATTCTTGACATGATACGCTGTGGTATTATTTTTTATTATGCAGCGCCAGCTGCTAAAGAGGTTAGGTGATTTTATAACAACCATAACCCCTTTTCTCTTTCCTCTGTTCGAGGGGAGGCATCTTCCCCAATGCCTCCCCTTTCTTTTTGGGCGAAGGATGGAAACTAAGTCAACTATCTGTGGAGGCACCATGACCTCACTCGTCCGGCTTGAGATTTTTTCTGATTTTATCTGACCCTGGTGCTATTTCATTACCGGGCGTATTGAAAAGATTCAAACAACTTATGCCGTCGAGGTGGAATGGATTGCCTTTCCGCTCCATCCCGAAACCCCTGACAAGGGCCGTAGCCTCGAAGAGCTTTTTGCCGGTCGTCCGATTGACGTGCCGGAGATGATGAGGCATCTGCGGCAGACAGCCGCAGAGCTGGGACTTCCATTCGGCGACCGCACCATGACCTACAACAGTCGCCTGGCGCAGGAATTGGCCGGGTGGGCCGCCGATAAGGGCAGAGAGAATGATTTTCACCGGGCCGTGTTTCGAGCGTACTTTTCCGACGGCCTGAACATCGGCAATCCGGCTGTGTTGGTGAAACTGGCGGATGCTGCGGGTCTGCCGGGCGACGAGGCCCGGCAGGTCATTGAATCCAGAACTTACCGCCAAGCTGTGGATCGGGACTGGGACAGCGCCGTGCGCTTAGGAGTGACCGCCGTTCCAACCTTCATGATCCGCGGCAAAACGCTGGTCGGCGCTCAGCCGACGTCAGTGCTCGAAAGATTCCTGGAAGAAAACGGCGCGCGGCGCAACCCTTCACCCCTTGATCTTTAAACCCTGAACCTTAAACCCTTATCCTGATTCCCCATGAACATCATCGGCACCATCATCCTGTTGGCTCTCCTGCTGGACCTGATCCTTAACGCCGCCGCCGATTATCTGAATTTGAAGACGCTGAGACCGGATCTGCCGCAGGAGTTTCGGGGCCTCTACGATGAGGCGCGCTACCGTCGTTCCCAGGATTATCTGAGAGTCAACACTCGTTTCGGCTGGGTCGTCTCCTCCTTGAATTTATTGTTGCTGCTTGTTTTCTGGTTCGGTGGTGGGTTTCCACTGCTGGATAAATGGGTGCGGTCTTGGCATCTCGGGCCGGTGCCCTCGGGCTTGGCCTTCATCGGCATTCTGTCTCTGCTGGCCGCCATCGTTTCTTTGCCCTTCAGCATCTATGCCACCTTCGTGATAGAGGAGCGGTTTGGTTTCAACCAAACCACCTGGTCCACCTTTGTCAAGGATAAACTCAAGGGACTGGCGCTGGCGCTTTTGCTCGGGGCACCGCTTATGGCCGGTGTGCTCGCTTTTTTCGAATATGCCGGATCCGGTGCCTGGCTTTACTGCTGGATGGCTGTCACGCTTTACATGCTGGTGGTGCAGTTTGTGGCACCGACATGGATCATGCCGCTCTTCAACCGGTTCAGCCCGCTGGGGGACGGGCCGCTGAAGCAGGCGATTTTTTCCTATGCCCGTTCGATTGATTTCCCACTCGATAACATATACGTCATGGACGGATCGCGGCGTTCCAGCAAATCGAACGCCTTTTTTACCGGGTTCGGTCGACACAAACGCATCGTTCTCTTCGACACCCTGATCGAAAGACACGGCGTTGAGGAGCTGGTGGCCGTGTTGGCGCACGAAATGGGCCACTACAAGAAAAAGCACATCCTTAAATCGCTTCTGCTGGGCGTCGCGCAATCCGGGCTGATGTTTTTTCTACTCTCGTTTTTCATCTCCGAGCCTGTTCTCTTCGAAGCCTTTTACATGCAGCAACCATCGGTTTACGCGGGGCTAGTTTTTTTCGCCTTGCTCTATGCGCCCCTCGACTTTCTAACGGGAATATTCATGCAGCTGTTCTCTCGCAAGAACGAGTTCGAAGCCGACCGTTTTGCGGCCGACACCACCTCGAATCCGAACGCGATGGCAACGGCCTTGAGAAAGCTGGCTGTCCACAACCTGACCAACCTGACGCCGCATCCCTTCTACGTGTTTCTGAACTATTCCCATCCACCTGTGCTGGAGCGGCTTCGGGCCATCGCGAACCGGGTTGTGCAAAGGGCGGCGCCGGTGCCGGAGTCATGATGACCATGTTCGATTCTGTCTTGATTATCGCCGACATCGAAGGCAGCTCCGGCTGCTGGAGCTACCGGGCATCCGCTTTTAAAACTCACGAGTGGGTCGCGGCCTGTGTGGACATGACGCGCGATGTCGCTGCGGTGGTGCACGTCCTTTTGGACAACGGAGTGCAACGGGTCATCGTGAAGGACTTTCACCGCACCGGCTTCAACCTCTTGCCCGAAATGATCGATTCCCGGGCGCGGGTCGTTCAGGGCTACAAGGTCGGTCCGGTGCCGGGAATTGGAGACCCGGGCTCAGCCGAGGCGGTGATCTTCTTAGGGATGCATGCCGCATCGGGTTCCAACGGGTTCATGGCCCACACGCTGACATCGCGGATTCGGGGCCTGGAGGTGAACGGAGAGCTTTTGCCGGAAGTGTACCTTTTCGCGGGATCCGTGGCGCCTTACGGAGTGCGGCCCATTTTTTTTTCCGGCTGTCCGGTTGCCTGCGACCAGGCACGGGACACCATTTCAGGTATTCACACGTATTCGATCGACAAGTCGGTCGGTCGGCAAGAGTTTGCTGTCGAGCCCTGGCGCCAAGGGCTTGCCCGGGCGGCAACTTCAGCGCTTCACGACGCCCAAACCGTCCCGTTCGAACCCCCGGGGCCTTTTCACACCAAGGTCACTCTGAGGGAGGGGGAGCTAGCGGCACAAAAACTGGCCAGCCGTTGGGGGTTTCACCGGCAGGGGGCCGACATCATTCTGCACAACGCCCGCCTTGTCGATCTCTATCTCGACCTGATCCGCATCTGCTACCTGATCCCGATGGCCGAACGGGTGCTGCCGCTGGCTGTGGCGGCGTCCAATCTGAGAGGACGCGTCGGCCTGGCCTGGCTGCGTCGGCAGATTAAGAAACGGTGACTAAAGGATTCAACGGACGTCACACTGAATGGCCTGAGCCATCGTTAAGTGACAAATTTTCTCACCGATCCTCCCGCATTCGTTTTGAATCGACTTTCCTAAAAAAAATTAATAAATTCGCGCAGCGAATTTATTCGAACAACAAGCCTTGAGAGGGACGGGGCCGCGGCTGCGTTGAAGATGGGCGCTTTCCCGTCAGCGGAGGTAGCGGCCGGTGGCAATCTTCCAACTGGAAGATATCGTAGTCAATCAGGAATGCGTCTTCCGCAGTTTGCGTAACGGTCTTGGGCCGATGAAAGACCAAATCGACTTCCTGGGCGGTCATCACCGGAAACCCGTAAGGACGGTTGCGATGCTTTATCGTGCGGCCCGCAGCGGTTCTCTGCTGCACGAACTCCTGGTGGTTTGCCAGACGGTCGCTGAGACGCCGATGGGCTATCGACGTCACTGCCGATAGGCTTCCGGTGACGGTTTCCCGAAAATCTGTCTCCAGTTCGATGCCGATGCCGTTTCGTCCGGTCGCCATGGCAGCAAACAGTGTGGTGCCGATGCCCAAGAACGGATCGAGCACGAGGTCCCCCTTTACCGAAAACATGTTGATCAGGCGATAAGGGAGTTCGAAGGGAAAAGCCGCGCTCCTCTTCCGGATGTCGTTGTCTGCCAGTCGCTGGGTCGCGCCGATCAGACCCATCCAGACATCTGAAAACCAGGTGTTGCGCTCTTCCCAGAAAAAAGCGCTTTCACGGCGCCGCTGTTTGTCTTCGGCCTCTGAAAAATCTCTCTTGGATCCTTTGCGCAAGACGAGGATGTGTTCGTGTTCGAGGGTCACATAGGCACCGGGCGGAAGCATACCCGAACCCATGAACTTGTTGGGAGCGTTGGTCGGTTTACGCCACAGAATCAGCGGCAGGGGCTGAAAGCCGATGGTGAGCATGCGTGACAAAATTCGAGCGTGGTTGGGATAGAGCATGAAATCAGCGCCGATTTTGCGCACGGCATCGCCGATGTTAATGCAGGTGATGCCGCCGGGTTTCAGCACCCGATGCACTTCGGCCCAGACCGGGTCCAGCGCTGCATGCATCCGTTCGAATGCCACCATGCCACGATTTTGGGTCAGGACCTTGGCCACGGTCGGATCGAGGCGGGTGAACAGCGCGTCCCACATCTGAATCATGGGGTAGGGTGGGGAGGTGACGACAAGATCGACGCTGTTGGCGCCGATGGCCTTCATTTTTCTGGCCTCGCTGAAATGAAGCCGATGACGGGTTTGCATGGCCTTCTCCATCTGAATTGAGGTCGGGCATTCATACTGGTTTCGTGCCTGAACGTCAAACTCAAACAGGCAGACATTATGGTTTAACGGAAAAAAATGGGCAATAGGAGCGGAAAAAAAAGTTTTGGACAACACATACGAAATTAAGGTAACATGTTAAATTGTATTCATTCAACGCAGGCCTTGGGCCGCAATCAAATCAGTGTTCAGGTTTCGGGTTTCAGGATTTGGGGTATGTAGACACCTGGCACCTGAAACCTGAAACCCTATTCCCGATA
>JARFQH010000297.1 GCA_029287875.1 Desulfobacteraceae bacterium
TCGAATTGCTCCGGCTTCTTGTCCACGATCAAGCGGTCTTCGATCACCCCGGCCCCGTGAACAACCGCCCTGACCGGCCCATGCGTCGACCTGACCGAATCGATTAGCCTGCGAACGGCGTCGGCACTCCGGACATCGACAATGTGATAATGAGCTTCGGAACCGGTTTTCCGTATCGCCGCCAGGGTCGATGCGATCTCCCGATTGGCCATATGCCGGCGGAAGGCGGATTCCAGTTGGACCGGCGTGGGGTTGCCGTTGAACTCGTGATTCAGAATCGCTCGTTTGACGGCGGCCGCATCGGTCAACCCTTTCAACCATGAGGGTTCCGGTTCGGGGGCCGGTGAGCGTCCCAGCAGTATCAGTTTCGGCTGCGTGCCGGCCGCCAGCGCGAGGGCAACGGCAGCCGTCACACCTCTGGCGCCGCCTGAGATCACCACGACATCACCGGTTTCCAAGGCCCGGGCTGCCGGCACGACAGCCGGAAGCGGCGCATCTTCCAGCACCAACGTGTTGCGTCGCTTTTGGTCCAGTCCGATTTCAACCGGGTCCTCTCGTCTGTGATGAAGCAGTTCATCGGCCACCATGGCGGCCACTGCCGTCGTGTCCGGCCAGTCCGCAGCCACATCGATGGCCCGGCAGTGAACGGAGTCCCACTCGATAGCGGCGGTTTTAACCAGACCGGCCAGTGCGCCCTGCAAGGGATGGTCGACCCCCCGTCCGTGGAAACCGAAGGCGCCGTCCATTCTTGTGACCGAAGCAAAAACGGCACCGCCTCGAGCGGCCGATTCCACCAGTTCGGCTCCTAAACGGCTCGCCAGTTGGAACATTTCCTTCAGGTCGCCGGAAGTGGACGGCGAGTGTGCAGGGGCGATAAAGACCAACCCGGCAGCCGGCGCTAAGTTCGGCTTTTCACTTAAAACAGTCAAAGGGATCAGGTCCGTTTCGATATGTCGCCGCCCCAGTTCGTCGGCCAAGGCGGCCGCCAGTCCGGCGCCGTCGTCGGTAATGAACACCTTCCGTCCGGCCGGAATCGTCACCGTTTTACAACCCTCGCAAGGGGCCTCGACCACCCTGATGACCCGCCGTCGGAGCGGTTCGGGTGCCGCCTCTGATTCCGGTACTGCCGTCGTCGTTTCGGCCAGCGCCGACGCCGCATTTGCCGGAGTCTCAACCGGTTTCACATCCGTGGGTGAAACACTGTGCGAGCCGCCGAGATAGGCGGCAATCTGCCCCAGCGTTTTGAGTCGGCCCATGTCTCCCGGTGATACGGTTTGAAGACCGGGTATCTTTTCTTCGATGGCCGACAGGATTTCCACGCGTTTGATGGAGTCGATGCCCATATCGGCCTCGATGTCCATATCCGGTTTGATCATCTCAACCGGATAGCCCGTCAGTTCGCTGACCACTTCAATCAGGGTGGACAGCAGAGTGTTTTGGCCCCGATCGGCGGCAGGAGTCTCCGGAGTTACCGTGTCGATGTGCGCTTCCTCTTTTTTCGCGGACACCGCTTCGGCCACTTCGCCATCGTCATTTGATCCGGTCAAGAGTTCGGCTACTTGTCCCAGGGTTTTCATTTTCCCCATGGCCGCCGGTGGAATGGTGGGCAGGTCAAGGATCCTTTCCTCGAGAGTCGACAGAATCTCGACGCGCTTGATGGAATCGATGCCCAAGTCGGCCTCGATGTCCATATCCGGCTTGATCATCTCAACCGGATAGCCCGTAAGATCGGAGACGACCTCCATCAGGACCCGCTGTACTTCCGGAGCGGTCGGCGGTGCCGTAGATGCAGCGGCAGATATCGTCTCTGACGGGGTGTTTTGGCGGGCGAAACTTTCCGGCACGGCGTTCGACGGGGTCTTCTGGAAGGCAACCTCGGTCACCGGAACCGGGTCGCTCGCTCCACTTGAGGCGGGGGTTGATTTTTCGCGGGATTCAAGATCTGCGGAGGGCAGGGCCATTGGAAGCGTTGGCCCGGGCATTTCAGCGGGAATGGGCGTTTCGGTCTGATCCAAAGACGCCTCCGCCAGGCGGCGGGTGTGCGTCATCATGGTTTGCAGAGTGCGGCCGGCCTGTATCTGGGTGTCCAGGAACTTCTGGTGTGTTTCCGCTGTCTGTTGTTGCAGGGCCTGCATCGAAGCTAGGCCCTGTTGCAGGGTCGACAACGCCTGCCGGATCCAATCGGGACCGGTTTCCGAAACAGGGTCTGACTGGGTACTGAGGTGGCGATCGAACGGGTGCGGGTGGGAGAATTTTTTCATCATATCCGTGCTTTCAACATCATGGGCCGACCGGTCGAACCGAGGCTTTGCCGCCGATAGGTTGCGGTCGGGTTGGGTCGGGCGTGAGTGCGTGTCATTCTTGCGGGGCTTATGTGTCGATGGTTGCGACAGGCCTTGATTGTCCATGCGGGGAGTTCGATAGTTCGTTCCCGTCAGTTCAATCTGCATCAACGGCTTGCGGTTCCGTCGCGGCAGGGTTTCCCAGCGGTTGAGGTCTACCGGGTGTCCGACGGCCGCCAGACGGCACAAGGTGCGGGCCATGTCGCCGACTGCGGTGCCCTTGCCGGCCGAAGCGTCAACGGCGACGGCCTCAAAGGTTTCACCGGCGAGAATGTCGGTAACCAATCCGGTCAGGATGCTTCGGGGGCCGATTTCCACAAATGTCCGCACTCCGGCTCTGTAAAGGTTTTTGATTTCGTCGATAAAAACGACCGGCTGTTGCAGATGATCACCGAGCAGGGCCGCTGCACCGGCCGCATCGGCCGGATAGGGACCGCCGGTCGTGTTGGAGAAAACCGGTATCGCCGTCGGTGAGAAGGCAATCGTGCGGAGGGCTTCCCGGAAAGGGTGCCGGGCTTCTTTGACGTATTTGCTGTGGAATGCGGCGGCAACAGGAAGACTCAAGCAGCTATAACCCTTATCCCGGCAGATCGACCGGACCGTATCGAGCGCCGCGTTGGTTCCGGCGATAACGCCTTGCTGGGGGGCGTTGCGGTTGGCCAGGACGACATCGAGGCGGCTCGACTCGATGAGCGCCTCGACTGCTGCCAAAGGCGCTTTGACGGCCAACATCCCGCTGACGGGGGTCTTCTCGCCCTGTCCGGCGGCGGCCATCAGCTGACCGCGGGAGACGGCCAGGGAAAGAAAAGCCTGCTGGTCGATCCATCCGGCGGCATGCAGGGCGGTCAGTTCGCCGAAACTATGACCCGCGGTTGCGTCCGGCTGGACGCCGAAGGCTGCCAGAACCTTGAACATGGCGAGGCTGACGGCACCGATAGCCGGCTGCGCAATGTCGGTGCGGCGCAAGGCGGCGTCCTGTAAAGCGTCTTCTTCCGGGGAGGATACCGGAAGCGGGTAAATGGCCCGGCTCAGGCTTCTCTTGTCGTCGAATCGTCGATCGGCGGCCGCGAGCGCTTCAAAGGCTTCCGGAAACCGGCAGACAAGATCGCGGCCCATCCCCGGATACTGACTGCCCTGACCGGGAAACAAAAACGCCAGCTTCCCAGCGGACCGTCCTTCACCATAAAACAGCCCCGGACGTTTGACGGCCGTTTCGGCCCGGAGGTCCTCGAGCAAGGCCGACCCCTCTGTCAGGAAAGAGGTCTGCGTCGACTCCGGCGTCCGGTCGTCATCGACCGTCCGTTCGGTGACCCACAAAAGGCGGCAGTCATCGTCAACGGAGAACGCTCGGCGTGATTGCAAAGCCGCTTCAGCCAACGGCATCCCGTTTTCGATGTCGCTTTTCAAGCGCTCGATTTTTTCGATCAATGCGGCTTTTGAAGTTCCGGACACCGCCACGATCTCAACCGAACCATCCCAAGCGGTGTCGGTTTTTTCCGGCCGGTATTCTTCCAAAACGAGGTGAAAATTGCTGCCGCCGAACCCGAAGGCACTGACCCCGCAGCGGCGCGGGTGGTCCTTATTGGGCAGCCACGGTCGCGTGACGGTGTTGAGGTAAAACCGGCTTTGGTCGATACCGAGTTCCGGGTCCGGTGGCTCCGCTTTCAATGTCGGCGGCAGAATTTTGTGATGCAGGGCCAGGGTGCTTTTGATCAAGCCCGCCGCACCCGCGGCGGCCTTGGTGTGACCGATCATCGATTTGACCGAGCCGATGGCGCAGCCCGCTCCGCTGGCAGTCTTGTCGCCGAACACCTGGCTCAGCGCTTGAAATTCAACTTTGTCGCCGACACGGGTGCCCGTGCCATGGGCTTCGATCAGTTCAACGGTGTCCGGATCGATACCGGCACTCGTATAGGCTTTTCGTAAAGCAAGGGCCTGGCCTTCGGGCCGGGGCGCATATATGCTCTGAGATTTACCGTCGCTGGCACTTCCTATGCCGCGAATGACGGCATAGATCCGGTCGCCGTCCTTTTCGGCGTCGGCCAGTCGTTTGATCACTAGAAGACCGATTCCCTCGCCGAGGACCGTTCCATCGGCATCCTTCGAAAAGGGACGAATGTCTCCGGTGGGTGAGAGGATACGGGTTTTGGCAAAGCACATGTGCATGAAAATGTCGTTGAGGGTATCGACCCCGCCGGTGACCACCATGTCGCTGCGGCCGGCAATGAGTTCCAGAAGTGCCATGTGAACCGCACTCAACGAACTGGCGCACGCCGCATCGACCACGCAGTTGGTGCCACCCAGGTCGAGACGGTTACAGATGCGGCCGGCGACCACATTGCCGAGGAGTCCGGGAAAGGAGTTTTCCTGCCAGGGAACGTAGGAATCGGATATGCGTGCGATGATTTCTTCTGCGGTTGCTGCGGCCACTCCCGCGCGCTCGAGCGCTTGCCGCCATTTGGGGAAGCCGAGCCTGGCCCCGAGCGGAATGACCAGTTCCTGGGTACCGGTGACACCCAGAATGACACTGGTTCTTTCTCGATTGAACGCTTTGCCGTCGTCGTAGCCGGCGTCCACAAGTGCCATCTTGGCCGCCACAAGCCCCAACAATTGGGACGTATCGGTGGCTTCCAAGGTATTCGGCGGTATACCGAATTCGGTCGGGTCGAACATCACCGTCGGTAAAAAACCGCCTCGCGTGCAGTACGTGTGGTCAGGGACACTCGGGTCGGCGTCAAAATAGTCAGCGGCCGTCCAGTGGGCCGGCGGGACCTCGTCAATGGCGTTTTCACCGTTCACGATCAGCCGCCAGAATTCTTTCAGACCGGAGGATTTCGGAAAAAAGCACCCCATGCCGATGATGGCAACCGGTATCGCTTGCTGGTTTAGCTGTTTATCGTCTGTCAATTTTCAAACCTTTTTGTGACCCGAAAAGATTCTGCCGGAGTTCGAATTGTGAGATACGAAGAACCCAACTGCGGGGAATGGCGGATCTGAAAAATCCGCACAGAATCAATTTATGGACTGAAACTATTTATATTACATGGTTACGGCAAATGCAAGGGATTGACGCACGGGAAATGAATTGATACATTGATATAACAACTAATCAAGGAGACGGTATGCTCCGTTTTTTTTCAAACCGCGAACTTTCCGCCGGATTGTCAATTCCACTGGCGAGATGGAAACGATGGTCGCGCGAGTTTCTGCCGCCTGATCCACTCGGCGGACTGCAGTCTGGAGTCACCCGACAGTTTAGCGTAGATGAAGCCCTGATCGTTTTTTTGGGTGGGCACCTGGTGGCTGAATTGAAGACGAGTGTGCCCGATGCCAGACAAATCCTGCAGGACTTAAAGCCGTGTCTTCGAGATATCGGTCTATTCGCCAATAGCCGGATTCATGAGCGCTTCTGTACCGGTTCTACCGATCCGATCGCCTCTTACACCATCTTTATCTGCCGCGGCAGCACTGAACCGGGTCTTGCGGCTCGGTTTACCTATACGCTCCGGGGCCAAATATCCCGCTCATCGCAGGATTATGGCGGCCGCACGGTATACATAGAGCGATATATCGAAGAGCGCCTACCGCTCTCGGCGCAGTCGTTGCCGAAGCAGCTGAGCAGCCGAACGCTGTACATTTCGGCGATGGCCGATTTTTTCGTGAATGCCCTGGGTTTGGATAAGGGGCATTTTCCGATTCTAAGCGGACTGGGTTGATTCCCGGTCAATGAGAGACACGATTTCTTCGAGTGGCAGGGGACTAAATTTTCCAGCATCAGGCGACATGACAACCTTTTGTGCTCTCAGCCAGTTAAAACGTGTGGCCACGGCGGCGCCAATCAGCAGGTTAAGGGCGACTGTCACGACCGAACGGTTTTCGGGCCGTTCGAGATAAGAGTCCCGCGTCCATTCGTTGAAAGCACCCATCGACGGACCGCACCAGATCTGGTAGTCGATTTTACGCGCCGGATCGCCGCTGTTGGCCCAGTTCGAGGATTGTCCCAAATAGGAACGGAAGACCAGTGCCATCTTGTGCTTGGGATCCTTTTCGGCCCGTTCGATTTGTTGTGGGTCCCTCAGACGAAAGAAGGCCTTGGTCTGTTCCCACTCCTGGTCGATACGGCGGCGGAAGAGGTCGCGTTCCATAATCAGCCGCTCCTTCTGCGGTATTTCCTCCAGAGAACCGTACCGGCAATAGAGATCGAACAGTTTGGCCGCCCGGAAGGGGAACAGGGTTCCGCGTTTCAAAACC
>JARFQH010000346.1 GCA_029287875.1 Desulfobacteraceae bacterium
GCCAGACCGCCAAAGGTGGTCAGGGTGGTCAGCAGGACCGGGCGGAAACGTTGGATACCGGCACTGTAGATGGCATCGCCGGCATTCATCTCGGATCTTCTTTCGCGATTGGCAAAATTGATGAGTACCAGGGAGTCATTGATCACGACCCCTGATAAGGCCACCACACCGAACATGCTCATAATGCTGAGGCTGTATCCCATGATCAGATGGCCGGTCACCGCACCCACAATACCGAAAGGAATGGACATCATAATGATCAAGGGCTGGATAAAACTGTTAAAGGGAATGGCCAGCATGGCATAGATAACCACCATGGCCATCAACAGACCCGTGAAAAGGCTTTGCATACTTTCTCGCCGGTCTGCCTGTCTGCCTTCAAAGCTGTAGGTCAGACCGGGATATTTCTGTTGTAACATCGGCAAGGTGTCGGCTTTCAGAGATTGGGTTACCTGATCGGCTTTACTGCGGGGTCGAACATCTGCGGAAACGGTGACGATCCTCCGGCCGTCACGACGATCGATGGTGGTGTATGCCCGCCCACGCTTTAACTCAACCGCCTCATGTAAGGGTATTTCGATGCCGCCGGGTGTCCGCAATATCATTTGCTCCAGATTGTATTCGGATGCGCGTTCTTCTCTGGGCAGTCGCACCATAACTTTAACCTCGTTGCGGCCACGTTGCTGACGCAACACCTCTGCGCCGTAATAGGCATGTCGAATCTGCCGGGCCACTTCCCGCGATCGCAACCCCAGACTGCGTCCCTCCGGTTTGATTTGAAAATCGATCTGCTGTTTGCCCGGTGCGAAGCCGTCGTCGATATCCGTGACATTGGGGAAAAAACCCATGGCTTCGGCCAATTCTGCACTGGCTTTTTCCAAAATGTCGATGCGGCGATGACTCAATTCAACGGAAATGGCGGCGCCCGAGCCCGGTCCACCGGCATCCGATTCGAATTTAAGAAACTCAAGTCCGGGAAGGGTGCCGACGCTCTCACGCCACAGCTCGGTCAGTCGGGCGGTTGAGATGGGCCGCACCTCCGGCGGCGTCAAATAAACACGCACCCTGGTTTGGTTACCGTCAATGTCGGCATAGATGCCCTCTACCAATTTGTCGTCCCCGTTTTCACCTGCTATCTGCTGGGCCGCTTTGACTAAGAGCTGCTCTACCTGCTCGGTCTTTTGGACCGCCGTGCCGTAGGGGAGTCTGGCGGTCACCATGGCATAGTCAGATTCCACCTTGGGAAACAGCTCAAATCCCATCCGGCCACTTTTTACATAGGCAACTGTTATCAACAATACGACGATACCGGCGGACAGGGTTAGATATCGATAGCGCAGGGTCAGATTTAGAAACGGGCCGTATTTTGTTCGTATCATCCGGGTGAAGAAATCGCTGAATCGCTGTTGCTGATTGTGAATCCATCCGAATGGCCCGGAGGGATTTTCACGCTTACGGTGGCCGATATGAGCCGGCAGAATAAACAGACTCTCGATCAGCGATACGCCGAATACGCAGATTACCACCAGCGGAATCTGCCTGAAGATCTTGCCCATAAAGCCGGGGACGAACAGCATGGGCATGAAAGCCACCATGTTGGTCAGCACGCTAAATGTAATGGGCATTGCGATTTCGCGGGCGCCGCGCACCGCGGCTTCAAACCAGGATAGTCCGCTTTGGCGATAGTGATAGATATTTTCACCGGCCACAATGGCATCGTCCACCACAATACCCAGGGTAACGATAAAGGCGAACATGGAAATCATGTTGATGCTGATACCCATGAGCGGCAGAAAGATAAAAGACCCCAGGATTGAGATCGGAATCCCAAGGCTGACCCAGAACGCCAGCCGGGCTTCGAGAAAAATGGCCAGCAAAACAAACACCAAACCTAGCCCGATATAACCGTTGCGCATCATGAGATTCATTCGCTGACGGTATATTTCCGAACGATCATTGCGAGCGTCCAGCGCCAATCCGGGCGGAAGCGTTTGGTTGATGGTTTCAACCTGCCGGCGGACCGCATTCGAAACGGAGATGGGCGTTTGATCGCCCACCCGATAGGCCGTAATCATGACCGCCGGTTGCCCGTTATAGGTGGCGAAATTGTCTGTTTCTTCAAATCCGTCTTTGATAACGGCGATATTTTCAAGCAGCACCTCGGTGCCGTCATTGGCTGTAATGATGGGGATTTTGCCGAATTCATATCCCCAATCCCGCCGTTCCTTGACCCGCACCAGGATGTCACCACTCTCGGTTTTGATGGCGCCAGCGGGCAATTCCACCGATGCCCGCCCGATCCTATGGGCAACCTCTTCGAGGGTCAGGTTGTAGGCCCGCAAGGTTGACTGGGAGATTTCGATGCTGATTTCATAATTACGAATTCCTTCCAGCTCTACCTGGGTGATATCAGGATCCTGGATTAACCGATCCCGGATATCTTCGGCCACGTCGCGCAGAACCCACTGGCTTTGATCGCCGTAAAGTGCCAGGGAAATTACGTAGCGCTTGCGCTGGGCGATAACCACCTTGGGCTCTTCGGCGTCTACCGGAAAGGATGAAATTCGATCCACTTCATTTTTGATGTCCTGAGCCAGGCGCTGGATATTTTCCCCTTCTAATATCTCAACCGTCACGCTGCCGACGCCTTCCTGGGCAGAGGCGCTCATCTCGTCGATGCCCTCCAAGCCCTGAACGGCCTCCTCGACGGCCAGGATGATGCCACGTTCCACCTCCTCCGGACTGGCACCGGGATAGGGCACGCTGATTCTGACGATATCGAGCTCAAAATCAGGGAATACCTCCTGTTTGATACGGCTTCCCCAGATCATCCCGCCAACCAGAAACACCAGCATCAGCAGATTGGCGGTCACGGAATGACCGGCCATCCAGGCGATGGGACCTCGATACAACGATTTATTTTGATGAGATTTCATTGTGGATTGACTGGCGTGTATAAAAACCCATTGG
>JARFQH010000376.1 GCA_029287875.1 Desulfobacteraceae bacterium
GCCGCCTGCGAGGTGGCGGTCTTTCAGGAGTGTCCGGAATTGAAACAAGGCAACTGGGAAATATTCGGCCAGGGAGTCCAGCCCCGGGTTTGTGTTCTGCCTCAGTTTGTCAAACGTCAATACGCGGCTATCGACCGCAACGGAGACCCGGGCGCCGCAGCAAGGACGGCCAAGGAGAAAACAAGGGGATGATAAACCTGCTCGTCTATACAGATGGAAAGCCCGCGGCAGACGGTGCCCTGCGTTTTGCGGTCGAATTGAAGAAACGACTGGCTGCCGAACTGGCCGTGATCACCGTTCGTTCCGGTACGCACGCCACCGAGGAACCGCCGCCGGTCGGCATCGACATTCCGCTTGAGAACAGACAGAGTCTGCCCCGCGGGTTGCAAATTCTGGTCGCAGCAGCCGATGTCCTCGCGGCTGAAGGCCTGCTCGATCCCCAAACACACATCAACATCCGCGACGTTTCCAACGGCCACCTGTTTATCTGCAGTACGCCATCCGGCGAGAGGATCCCCTTCTGCGAATCCTTCGGTCATTTCATCGAAACGCTTAACCGGGAAGTGGACCAGCACGGCTACAACCTGCTGGTCATCTCACCACCCAAGCGCACCGGACTGCGACGGCTGGTAACCGGCGATACGACCCGCAAACTGGCTCTGGACCTGCACACGTCGGTTCTGGTGGTCCGCGGCGGAGGTCCAGACAGCCGGTTTGTTGTATGCGCCGACGGTTCTCCATCGGCCCGGCGCCAGTTCCCCCTATTGAAATTCCTGTTGCGTGCCATCCGAAATCAGGTCGACCTGGTGTGGGTGAAAAAACCGGATGATGGAGTGGAAACAGCGCGGGCGGCCAACGAGTGTCTGCAACACGCCCGCAACTGGTTGGAGAATTGTGACAAGAACGGTCGCTTGCACCTGCTTGAAGGCGACAATCCGGCCGAGTTGATCATCGAAGCAGCCGGCGACAGCGCCATTATCGTCATGGGGGCCAGTCTGAGACACGATGTTTATCGCCGCATGCTCGGCAGTCTGCCAATGCAGGTGCTGTCGCAGACCGAGTCGAGTGTGTTGCTGGTCAAACTTCCGCCTGAAGCTAATTCAGATTTTTTTAAAGATCCATTTACCTGTTGACGCTCAAATTTTTTGGTGCAAAATAAAAAAACATTTGATTTAGGTAAAAATTGATGTTTTAACCGATCATTGCTTGGCTCTTTTAAATATTTTCCACCGGCACGGCCCGGATGTTACTCCTGATCCAGTTGCGTTCATTTTCACCTTCGACTCCTCGATCTCGTCTCCGGTGATCCACCGCCGACTGCAGAAGTGCAGCGGCTTGGGCCTTGCGGCTCTTTGATTCTCGTATTTTTTTTGCCGTTTCCTCGTCTTTACGCTCGTAATTATGGAAACGCGAAGTGACCCTACAGCATGAGGCTGCAGGGGTTTGGCACATAACATCAATAATGACAGGAAGGAGGAGGTAATGAAGAAGTATGCACTGATGATGGTGGTGTTGGTTATGGGTCTTTCGATGGCCGCAGGCGTTTTTGCGGCGGATAAAGATGCCATCAAGATGCAGGTCGATGAAATCGTCATGGCCATGGACGGCGGCAAAACGGCCGCTGATTTCAAAGACGCCGCCAAAAAAGAACCGTACTATGTTTATATAATGGAAGAGAGTGGTACTTTGGTGGTCCACCCCTCACTGGAAGGAAAGAGCCTCAAAGAAGCGGCCGCGCCGGCCTATGAGGCGGTGATGAAAGCCACCCCGGAAGGCGCCTGGGTGATGTACGAATGGAAAGGCGCGGAGAAAAACGCCTATGTCAGAAAAACAAAGAGCGGTGAGATCGTCGGTAGCGGTTACTAAAAATTGGCGTTATCGGCTTCCGCCAAACCGGTATCGGGAAGGTTCCATAATAGGACCTGCCCACGTCGCAATGAAAATTCACGAAGAGTGAATCTGCCTTTTCTTTGCAATCTCTACCATCGGTAAGTATTGAATAGCGCTTGACACAGCGCTGAGTATAACGGATGCAGGCCTTATCGCAATGGCCTGCATCTTTTTTTTTGTCTCAAACACCCATGGCCCTTTGGACCACGGTGCATGAAAATGACGCGCCGGAGCCCGGATGAGCGGTTGCGAACAGCGGCTGACTGTCTGAGTCGCATACGGAGTCTTAGACCGGACCCTATGCCGATGCCGCTTGGAATGCACGACCTTATAGTTGTATCCGAACTCATTATTCGAAGACGGGGCTGGCCCGGGCTTAGAGCCCGTTGGCGGCAAGTTTCAGCCGTCTTCCGAAACCGCTTATCCGGGCTCAGGCGCCCACCTTATTTTCGGGTTACACTTTACAGATTAAATCAATTTATTTCGTCCCCGATCCTAATCAAAGGCCTTCAACTCTACTTCGATCCTTTTCAACAGCACTTCGGTTGTCCCTGCGGTTTCTGCGACTTCCCGGGTTACCGCACCGGAAAGCGTCTCTTCAAAAAGCCGCCGAACGATAAAGGCCCGGTTTTCAACCCATTTTTTAACCACCGGCTCGAGCATATCGGACAGACGCTGCCGTCCGGTTTCATCCAGGCCGGCCGAGGCCGGTATCGACACGAGGGCCCACAGGTCGTGCATGCCGAACATCCCGTGCAACTTGGCGTAAATCCCACTGCCGCCGACGGGATCACCGGTGGTCAGTATGTAGGCAACCCCAAGGGTTGCCGGCAGAACATTCAAAGATGCGAAAAATGATTCCCGCGTTTTTTGGCGAAAGTTCATCCGCTGCCGAAAGTTGTTGACCAGATCGGTCAACTCCTGGTTGAGCGTTGCATCTTCCGCGATGTTCAAAATCTCCGGAGCGGTGGCGAGAATTCGTTCGGCCGTCACCGACCAGGGACGTCCTTCGACCTCTTTGCGGGTATCGTGGGTGCAGGCCGGCGCCGCCACATGGAGAACAACGGTCCCGGTGGCGGCGGAAATTTGCCGGGACGGCAACTCCTTTTGGTCGCGTCCGCGTTGTTGCCTGATCTGGTCGACCAGCGCGCTAAGGCGCCGACCTTCCGGGTCCTTGGCGATGGTTTCGGCAATGACTTCCTCAGCCAAAATTTTGTCCCGCAGTTCGGAAGCCCCGGCCAACAGATTCGATTCGATCAGTTCAAGGGTGTCGACTGCGCCCGCCTTCCGCTCGATGGCATCGCTATCTCCGCCCTTTGCCATACGCACCATGGAAAAAATCATGCGGGCCGGTTTGCCGATCACACTGCCCACACCTCGAAAAAACTTGAGGTGCGACGGGCTGGTTTCAAGCCAGATATCGTTCATGCGCAGCATGATTTTCTTCAGAGGAAAGGAAACCAGCGACTGCTGAACGGCGTGGGCCAGAGCCAGTTGCAGGACGCCGCCGTAAAGGTCGATTTCGTCTCGTACTGTTTTAGCCGTCGCGACAACCTGCCGAACATGTCTCACGAGGGCCGTCAGCATGGTTTGAATCTGCTGCTCCCTGATTCCCCGGGGATCAAGCTGTGCCAACAGGTCCATAATGGCCGGGTCCCGGGGCCGGATCGGCCGCAGGTTCATGAACTCGTTGCCGGCCGCTACGGCATCGCTGGTGTCGGTACGGTAGGTGCCGATGAGATAATCGTCCCGGGTCGCGCCGTAAAGGTTGGCGGCCGTGGTCGACAGGTGGTCCATCACCTGGCTGTCCGTGAGGGTTCGCGAGCAGCTGTAGACCAGGATGCAACGGCGCATGCCCGTCTCGGTCAGGACCTGGCGCATGAAGCGGGTGTTCTCAAGATTATTGTAAGTGGTGTTGGTGACGATGTAAATCAGAACGTTGCAGGCCTCCAGTACTTCTCGCGCGGTGTCGCGGTTGGTATACCGGTCTTCCGTGCCGGTGTCGAAATCAGGGGTATCCATCAGTATCTGGTCCCGCGGGACGTCGGGATGGGTGGTATACAACGGCGGACCGGGTTCCAGCAGGTCGGCGGGATCATCCAGGGGTTGGGGGACTTTGCCGAACGGATCGAACAGTGCAGAAATAAAGTCTTTGCGGGCAAGCACATCCGGATGGCCGGCAATCAGCACGCGGCGCGTGCTCCCGGCGTTACCGCGCACCAGCGAAAGCCGTGTCTTCAACAGGGAGTTGAACAGGGTCGATTTGCCCGAATTGGCGCCCCCGCAGATGGCCACCATCAGCGGCAGGCGCGGGTCGACCAGCGGCAGGAGACGGGCATCGAGATTTTTCCATGCCGCACCGGAAACCGCGTCTTCGATCTCCAACAGCTCCACCAGACGGGGCAAGAGGTCGCGCAGGTTTGACAGGGGTTCCCGATAGTTGTCGAAG
>JARFQH010000402.1 GCA_029287875.1 Desulfobacteraceae bacterium
GCGCAACACCTCCTGGACGGCCTCGATGTCGCGCATCACGGTCTGCTTGCCCCTGAAAGCCATAAACAAGTCATGATTGAAAGAATGGTTGGCCACACAATGGCCGTGGTTGAGGATTTCTTCTATCAAGTGGGGGTAAAGGCCGGCCTTGCGGCCATTGACGAAGAAGGTTCCGGCAACCCGGTGCTTTTTCAATAAGCGCAGCAATTCCGGCGTGGTATGTGGATCCGGGCCGTCGTCGAAGGTCAGGGCCACGGCCTTCCGGCCGGACGAGCCACGGCTGACAACCGGCAGGTAGAAGTTGGAACCCGGAAAAAACGGTGCCGCAAAGCACATAACCACAAACCCCGCCAGAACCATCAGAGACAGCCGGATGTCCACGAAAGCCAACAGAATGGCCATTAGAAACGACCAGCACCCGATCCGCTCTCCAGCAGACAAAGGCCGGTGTTTCGCTCCAAATTTAATAAAAGCTTTCATCATGTCGGATCGGCCGTGAAGGTCGACGGTTCAGCACCTGGATAATCGACTCTCGACATTTCCTGTCGAGCCGCGCCTGCAACCAGCCAGACGAGTTCATCGTGGACACCGGAGGGCAGCATTTCCGTCATCTGGAAGCCGGACCGTGCGATCACTTTCTCCAACTGCTCCGCAGACCGGTAGTAAGCCGGTACGCCGGCGATGCGAAGCTTGGCGTTTTCAAGCCACCACACCCAGGGAAGACGTCGCCGTGGACGTATCGCCGCACGGACGATCAAACGGCCGCCTTCGCGCATGCGTTCCCCTACCCTTGCGAGGGTCGAAAGGAGGGCATCGTCATTGAGAAAATGGACCATGTCGAGCAACGTGGTCAGATCGGCCGGCCGGGGCACCTCCGGAACGTCCGGGGCATACCCCTGTGTGACTGTTCCTCGTGCGCCCACCGCCAATGACGCAATTCTGACCCGTTTCTTCGACGGCTCGATCCCGTAAATACGGGATTCCGGAAACCGCTCGAGAAGCCAACTCGATGGCACCCCGTATCCGCAGCCGATGTCGATGATCGTCTTGATCCCGTCACTGGATTTCAGGATTCGCTGCAATTCAACAAACATCGGATCGAAGCGCATTTTGAACCGTGCAAAGAGCCGCGGATAGGCTTCCATGTTGTGGTAGCGCTTCAGCACCCGGTCGTACAGGCTTCTGCTTTTGGGAATTTGGGCCTGGCGCTTTTTCTGAATGTGATCGAGCACCGGCGGCAGAATGAGGAAAGCCCCGATCATCGAATAGGCGATGCCCAGAAACGACGTGAGACCGGCGCTCTTGAGCAGGGAGTGATCGGCCGTACAAAGGGTGCCGAATCCGATCAGGGTGGATACCGCCGACATGAAGACCGTCATGCGGATCAGGCCGAAGGAGGGATGACTGAGCGCACCGTATCTTTGATAGGAACGGACAAAGAAAAGAGAGTAGTCGATCCCCATTCCCAGAACGACAATCGACAGCATCAGTCCCGGAATGTCCAGGGGATGCCCGATGATGGTCATGGTCCCAAGAGTGGCGATGAGGGCGAACGCAACCGGCAAGAGGCTGACAAGGGTGAGGGCCGCGTCGACAAAAAAAAAGAACAGCAGAACAGCGACGCTCAGCGCAATGATGAAAAACAATTTCAAGAAAGTGTGGAAAAGAAGTTTTCCGAGTCTTTCTGAAAAAAAACCGGGGTCGAACAGCCGGCCGGTCGATCGGTACCGTTCTTGAAACCGCTGCGCGTCATACGCCGGACCGGTGGTGAGGGTGGCCACCTGGATCCAACTCGGTCCGTCCTCAATTTTGGAAATACCCAAAAAGCTCAGATATTCGACCGGGATAACGGCACTCGCGGCCGGTTCGTTATCGGTCTTCAGCATTTTGTAAAAGGGAGCGAATGCATCGGCGGCAAATCCGATTGAAGTAGAAAGTTTGCCGATATCTCGCTTAAGGTCTTCAACTTTGCCATGTGTCCAGAATTGCTTCCAGGCGGCGAAATTCTTCTGCCGGCGGTCTTGGCCGGGAAAAATCATGGACGGCACGAAACCCGCGGACAGAAATTCGGCCTCCAGATCTTTGTCCAGTTTTTCAGCCAGAAGATCACCTTTGTGCTGAAGCTCTGCAACGCTGTCACCTGTGGTCAAAATGTAGACTTTGTCGAAGATGTCACCCCACACTTCGGACAGAAGTTGTTCGGCCGCACGGGTGTCGCTGCCGACGGTGTTCATAGCCTGCAGGCTCACGTTGAACACGGGTTTCGCGAAGAACAGCATCACTGTGGCAAAGCCAACTGCAGTCCACAGCCCCTTTCCACCGGTCATGGCCATCGCATCCGCGGCCTTCTGCAGCGGCAGCGAGCGTCGCCTTCCCGCCGGCATTTCAGGAAAGATTTTCGGGAAGACAGTGTGAACAAAAATAAATGAAATCCCAATCCCGAGCATCGTGAACTGGCCCAGCTGAACAAACACGGGAAACCCGCTGAGGCACAGGGCACCAAAGGCACCGATGCTGGTGAGCACGGCCAGCAATCCGACGTTCCAGACCTCTTCGGACGTCTCTTTACCGCTGACGGTGTGGGGCCGATCCAGAAAAAGAAGATAGGCGATGCCCTGGTCGACGGTGATCGATATGATCGCCCCCCCAAAACCGAGGACCATGATCGATATCGAATCGTGGAAGAGAGAGAAAACGAAAAAGGCCAGCATGGTTCCGGCGACGGCCGGCAGCAGGGAGAAAAGGCCGAGAACGGGCCGCGAAAAGGCGAAGACGAGCAGCACCGCGATACCGATGGTGGCCAGCGTTATGGCGACGGTGACGTCCTTTCTGATGATCTTCTCGTTGTCGAGAGCCGCACGGTAGGCACCGACCGGGGTCAGAATCACCCGTTGTCCCGCTCGTCCGAATTCGCGGTTGAGTTCGGCCGACAGCCGATTCACCAGCTCCGTCGCCGCCCGGGCAAACACCGTGTCCGTTCCCGATGAGCGCGGAGCGGCGGTCACCAGAAGATGGCGGTTGTCGGCGGAGAGGAGAAACCCCCTGTGAATGCGGGCACCGCCCGAAGGGGCCAGCTGTGACAGCCTGGACAGAACAAGGCCTCTGAAATTCAGCGGGTCCTGCGAAATCAGTTCCGCCTGTCCGATGCTCTCGAGACCTTGCAAACTCGTCATGACCTGTTCCAACCGCCGACGTATTTCTGCAGTCTCGAGCAGCGGTTGAATGTGATCTCTCAGTTCCTCGGTCGAAAGAAGCGCCGGCAGGTTCGCCGTCACGGTATTGAGCAGGTCGGGCATCAGCTTCTGGGCGTCCTCCAGGCCGACACTCCTGAACAGTCCGCTTTGATTCAATCGCTTTTCGATCTGCCGGCCGCAGGCGATCAGGACCTCAAGATTCGTCTTCTCGAGGGCGACATCGACGATCACCTGGCTTTGCATGGGATGATGCGTGAACAGGTAGGCCGCGTCTGCTATGACCGGGTCGTTTTGGGGAAGAGAACCGACGATGTCCGTGTCGATAGTAAGCCGGTGGAGCCCGAGGACGAACAGGGCGGTCACGGCCAGTACGGTGAGCGAGAGGAAGCGCCAGTTCAATGGGGTCTTCATCAATAAAAGTATCCGGCGGTCACGAACGGGCGGCCAGCATCAGCAGGAAAACGATTATAAAAAGGTGAACCCCTATGATGGCCATTCGATTGTGATGAAACCATTCATTCATCTTCTGAATCCTTGCGAGCCCCCCCCACATCCGGCGAAACCTGTCGAGCATCAGCAGGCGCTTGTTGTCGGTCCGGGCATTGCTTTGAAAAGCAAAAGCGGGATGGGCTGCAAAGGAGTCCCTGGCAACGTGACGCAGCAGAGTATCATATGGCTTTTTCTTCCAAGGCATTGCGACCAGCATTTCGGCGAACCCGCGCTCGACGGCATAGGCATGGGCCAAACTGCGGTAGCGCACCTTCAACACGGCTCTGTTTTCCGTCTTTCGGCTGCGGTACACCAGGCATCCAAGGAAAAAAATCTTCCACGAAAGAGTTTTCGACAGAAAATCGATGCAATCGGCCAGCACTGCCGCTCTGAAACGGTCGAAAACAATATCATCTTCGAATATCATCATGGTTTGGGCATCGGCTGCGATTCCCTTTCGCATGCAAGCCATGTGAGATTCGAATATCCCCTGCTCGGCGTCGTCCGGATGCTTTTCCACGATGACGAATTCGACCCGATCCGCCAGACCGACTTTATCGAACTGACTCCGGGCCGCCCGGCGTCGGTCTTGGCGCTCATTCAATGAAATGCAATAGATATTGTCGAAATAGGCCCACAGGTCGGTCAAAGACGATTCCGTCATCTCTCTTTCCAGATCGGGCAGAGTTGTGACTCAGCTAGAGTTCATATAGGCATTAAGATAAAGGTTTTGGCAAGGCCAGAGAGAGGAGGCTGTATTGTAATACGCCGACGACTGATAACGCAGTCCAAAATCTTTATCTTAATACCTATAGCAGGTTGACAGGCGGCTTTCAACGGATACCCTTATCCCGTGGCGGCAGAATATCGTGCGCCCGTGTTCAAAATTCTTGATCGCCGGACAGCGAATCGCGTATGATCCATAACCAATGCGTGTCGTTTGATTAACCAAGGATGGACCCTAACGCGTGCAAATGAGATCGAAGTTCATCAGAAAAGTAGCGCAAACCGAATTTGCGCGTTCAGCCGTCGCCGAGAAAGCGGATCTGACCGCTTTCAAACAACGACCCTCGGTGAGGGTCGTAACGGGTGTATCTCTGATCGGCTTCAGCTACATTATCGGCTGGCCGGCCGTCGGTGCACTTTCGGCCTTGGCCGTCTACCTGCAGAAACCCTTGGTGGCGATTATCGGCGGACCCCTGACTTACGGCCTCTCTCACCTGGTTTTTCTGGCCGGCATGTATTTGGCCGGGGCAGAGTACACCCGGATTTTTCTGCGGTGGGCCACCCGGATGGCCGTAGAAAAATTTATGCATAGATAACCGAGTCTTCAGCGAGTTTCTGTAAATTGTGAAATAGAAAAACGCAACAGTCTCGTCTTGGCTGAATCCGACAAGGACCTGTTTACCGTCTTACCGCCGGTGGGATTTGAAAAAATCCCAGATGATCTTGGCGGCATCGAAATTCTTCAGCGGGTCGTCTTCGGCCAGATCGGCCGTAAAATATGGTCCGGGCCACACGTGACCCCAGCCCTTAATCAGCCAGAGAGAGACGGTGGTTTCGTTTTTACAGTTCTCCCAGGTTTTGACCAGCACGCTCTCGCCCCTCATTCTTTGAATGACCGGTTTGAGATCGCATCCGTCGCGGTCAATCCAGAATTCAACCGAATCCTCCACCGACCAATAGGTGCGGTCCCCGCCCCTGTGGCGGCTAACGCCACCCTCATAGGGTACGTCATCGTCCGCCAGACCGTGGAAGGTAATGACGGAAAGCGGCTGAACGGGCTCCGGGATACGCCATTCCGGAGCATCCGCCGCAGGTCTTCCGCCAATCGATGCGGCCAGTGGTGCAATGGCCGCCAAAAGTTCCCCCCTCTCCGCTGCAAAGCGGTATACCAGCATGCCGCCGTTGGAAAACCCGACCATATAGATTCGATCACGATCGATCTTTAATCGGACGTCTACGTCCTCAATGGCTGCGGCTACAAATCCAACATCGTCTAATTTGTCGTCGGCAGCTTTTCCGCAACAGTGTCCGGCGTTCCAGTGCTGCAGAAACCCCATAATTCCGAACCCGTTGGGATACATGGCGATAAAATTTTCAGTGTCCGCCAGTCGGCTGAAATTTGAAAATTTTTCCATCCCCTCAGCCGTGTCGAAAGCCCCGTGGATGACGACAACCAGGGGTAACGGTACTTCCGGTTTATAACCGGGAGGGATATGGACCAGGTACGTGCGGCGAAACCCGTTAATGCGGATGTCCACTGTGCCCTGATAGGTCTTCGGCCCCAAGAAATGGTTATCCTGGGGCAAAGTTGACCGGCAGCTAATTGGAAACTGAAAAACAAACAGTAGAACGATCCCGGTCAATCCCCAAATGAATTTGTTGCCTCGCACCATCTCAACCCTCTTTGTTTTAGAGTAGCACCCAGATCCCGGTCATTGCATCGCGCGTGAGCTCGGGTGCGGCCCTCCGCTGATCGAATGGAAAAACATCCTGCCGCCTTCGCAACGATATCTTTCACGGCAGGCGCACAAGCGTAAAAACATGTTGTCCCACAGCATCGTGAAATGCAAGGCCCGGGGCATCGTCATCGATTTGAAAACGGCTTTCATAAGCGCCGACGGTCGTGACCCGAACGCGCCGCCACGCATCGGCCAGGTTAATGTCCAGGGCCTTGGTCACCGCTTCCTTGATCGACCAGATTCGCACTGCAGTTTCGGCCTTGCCGAGGGGAGATGCCAGAACCAGGGCCATCTCCGATTCACTCATGTAAAGGCGGCGTGTTTTCAGAACGCGCCCGGATACCTTTTCGACGTCGATTCCCACCGGGCGGTCGCAAGCCACCGCGACGCTGAACCGGTAGTCGTGTGACACCGAGCACGCACAAACAGCACCCCCGTCTGTCCTGGGGCAGCAGGGATGCGGCCTGTCCGCACAGACGGTGCTGATGTCCCGTGGATCGGTCACTTTGTCATGGCCGGAAAGGGTCCTGGAAACCCGCTTGCATGCCAGTCGCGCCGCCAGGAAACTCTTTCGGCGACGATCGCCCATTTTGTCGAAGCGGATTTTTTCTTCCGCCGACAGCACCTTGTTCGCAAACGGCGTCACGGATTTCAGTTCGATCACCGAGATGGCGCGACAGCGTGCGGCGATCCGCTCCGCAGTCTGCTTCTGCCCTTCCCCCGCGATCCATCGTGGTGGTTTCAGCTTTCCGCCGCTCACATCGCGCATGCGCACACCGGTGGCCGTCTCGCAGAGTCGGCCGTCGCCGTCAAATAGACGCAGGTCGAAAATCAGCAGTCCCGGTTCCACCCGAACAGGGGTTACATGTCCGAAATACGTATCGCCGGGGCGGGTGTTCCTGAAAATCCTGCGCCGGTCGGCAGCCAAGGGGAACGCAACCACATTTGCAAAACGCTGCCCCCAGACGCAGGCGGCGTGAAACGCCGCATCGAGGGGAAAAGGCGAGCCGAGCTGTCTCGTCCATTCTTCATCCGCCGGGTCGGCAGGGGTCCTGATTTCCGCAATTGCCCCTCCGCCGGTGAGGTGCACCCGTGTCACGTTGCGGAACGCCGGCCCGAAGGGAATCAGTTCCCGATAGATGTCATCGGTCTCGACGGTAAAACAGGCCCCCTCCAAAGCGGATGCCAGATCGAGCGCCAGATCGGGCATCAGATCCGGCATGTCGGGTTTTCGACGGGAAAACCGCACGGCGGTATGCTCCTTGACGCGCGTCATGGCCGCCTTTTTCGATTTTGTTCGGCTCGCCAGCACGGCTTGTATGTCGCCGTTGTCGTGCAGAGCGAGATCGCAGAAGGCCGCTGTGGGCGGTGCTTCAGAATCGAGAAACAGGAATTTGTCAAACCGCAGGTCGACCATGGCGGTCACATCCGTTCCGGGCAGAAACCTCCTGGCCGCACGGGCCAGCAACTCCGCAGCTTCCACCGCCGGCAACACGGCGCGGCCGTCAACGCAATGGTCCCTCAAGTAAGGTTGTAGAGGGATTTCTAAGGGTATACTCGCCGATTCGATTATTCCGGAAAGATCTTCCATAGCTGAGCTGTCTTGTCGTCAACCGCCACCGGGATGCCCGCGGCATTGACCGCGCAGTGGCGCGTGAATCCCTTGCAGGCCATTTCGCGGGTCTCTTCTCTCGTAATGACATAATCGAAACGGAGTTTGACCCTTTCGAGAACGGACGGTCGAGTGTAGATGCACATGGCATCGTCGTAATAGACCGGGTTGTAATAGCTGACGCCGATTTCGATGATCGGGTAGATGGTCCCGCTTTCCTCGATTTCCTTGTAAGGGTAACCGGTGTCGCGCATCAGGGAGGCCCGCCCGAATTCGAAGTAGCGCAGGAAATTGGCGTGATACACCAACTGCGAGCGGTCGGTGTCGGCATAGAGAGTCCTGAGCCGACTGCAGTGCCAGACCAGCCCCTCGGTTTCGTCCCTGACATAGCGCTTGTCGCCGTCGAACACGAGCGGTACAAAGGGTTTCGGTCTCACATCACACTCCTCTGAAAATGACACAGCAGTTGGTCCCGCCAAATCCGAAGGAATTGGAGAGGAAAAACTCATACTTCTGCCGGCGCGCATTGTGCGGAACCACGTCGACATCGGCCAGTTCGGGGTCGGGCACATGATTGACGGTCGGCAGGAGCAGCCCCCGCTGCATCGCCTCGATTCCCAAGGCGGCCTCGATCGCGGCGGACGCCCCCAGAGTGTGTCCAATCTGGGATTTGTTTGAAGAAACCGGTATGGTCGCCAGTTTCGGGCCGAACACCTCTCTCAGGCATTCGACCTCGACCCTGTCGCCCTTTTGGGTCGATGTGCCGTGCGCATTGACGTATCCGATGTCGCCCGGCGTCAAGCCGGCATCATCGAGCGCCTCTTTTATGGCGTTAACGATCGTCGCGGCATTCGGCAATGTGAAGTGGTGAGCGTCGGAGGTCCAACCGATGCCCATGACCTCGGCCCGCGGGGTCAGGCCGCGAGACGATATCGCCTCCTCGGCCGCCAGGACGAGGACTCCCGCGCCTTCGGACAGGACGATCCCCTTGCGGTCGAGGCTGAAGGGTCTTGAAGCCTGCTCCGGATCGGCATAGGCGCGGTCCCGGGGTCCGACATATATGGTAGCCGTCATGTTGGCGAATCCCTGGATGATTTCGGGAATCAAGGCGGTGTCGACGCCCCCGACAAGGGCAAAATCGCAATCTCCGTCCCTTATCATCCGGGCACCGATGCCGATGGCATGGTTGCCGGAAGCGCAGGCCCCCTGAGGTGAGAATATCGGCCCGGTGAACCCCTTCAGCATGCCGGTCTTGCCGGCAGGGACGTTGGCGCACAGATTGGGCAGCAGGTAGGGGCTGACCTTTAGCGGTCCCCGGTTCACGTAATTGTCCATGGCAACCCGGAAGGCGTCGGTGCCGTTCAAGGCCGACCCGATCAGGCAGGCGGTTCGGGGACCGGTGTCGCCGTCGATGGGCAGGCCGGCCCGGAGAAGCGCCTCGTTGCAGACGGCCATGGTCAGAAAGACATAACCGGCGTTCCAGTTATAGGCCTCCCTGGGACCAATAAAATCGAGTGCGCTCGGGTCCCAGTCCGGGATCTCACCAACGATGGAAAAGCCCGAGTCCATCGAGAACCGGGTCAATCGTCTGAAACCCGCCTCGCCGTTGACTGCCCGTTGCCAGGTGATATCAAACGTCTTACCCAGCGGCGTTGCCGCCCCGTATCCCACGACGAAGACGCGCCTGTTAAGAGGAGCTTTCATGAGCTTTCAACCTATTCGGTGCCGCACCGGTCAGGCTTTTCTGTGCAGTACCACGCAAGCATTGCATCCGCCGAACCCGAATGAGTTCTTCAGCACGAACTCCTGGTCCAGCCGCCGTGCACCCTCAGCCACGCAATCGAGCGGTAATTCCGGATCGAGCGTGTGATTGATGGTCGGCAGGAGAGTGCCCCTGAGCATGCCTTCCATGGCAAAGATGGTCTCGATCGCGCTGGAGGCGCCCATGGCGTGACCGATCAAGGATTTATTGGCCGAGACCGGCGGAAGATGATCGCCGAAAACTGACCTGAGGGCCTGATATTCGACCCTGTCGCCCACTTTCGTGGAAGTTGCATGGGCATTTACGGAGGCGACAGCATGCAGCGATATCCCCGCCATGTCAATGCTCTCGGCCATGCACCGGGCGACGGTCTCCAGTCGGGGCGCTACGAAATGGCGGGCATCCGACGTCATTGCCCATCCGACGAGCTCGATGCCGTGCTCCAGATCGTGGGCGGCGGCAAAGTCCCGGGTGGCCAGGATGATGCATCCCGCACCCTCGGAAATCACAAATCCACGACGATCGACGGAAAAAGGCCGGCTGGCGATTGACGTCGGCTCGGGTTCGCCCGGCTTTTCCTGGTAGGCACCGTTCATGGTCGCAAAACCGGCCACAATGGGCTCGACCAGGGCGAAATCGACCGCCCCGCAGATGGCGATATCGGCCCTGCCGGTCTCCAGCAGCAGGGCACCGATGATCATCGAGGTAACCCCCGTGGCGCAGGCGGTGATGGTGGCCGTGATCGGACCGGTCGCCCCGGTCAGAATGGATACTTTGCCGCCCACCATGTTGATGCACGAGTTGGGGTTGGCATAGGGCGGCGGAAGCCTGCCCTCGGCAATCATCCGCCGGTCGGCCGCCAGGACTGCATCCTGCCCGCCGACCGCGGAGCTGAAAGTGACGGCAACCCGAGGCGACAGCGAGGGAGTGATGTCGATACCGCACTTGGCGAGGGCCCGGTGAACCACCAGCATGGCATACTTGAAAATCGGAGAAGGCCAAAGTGCCAAACTGCGGGGGCTCAGGAAGGGGTAAGGGTCGGTGTCGATTTCAGCCACTTCCCCTGAAATCCGGACCGGGAATCCCTCCGGAACAGGAAACCGGGTCAGCCGGCCGATCCCACTGTGTCCTTTGACGGCCCGGTCCCACTGGGTTTCAAGGTCGGTCCCCAATGCGGAAACGGCATCGTAGCCGACGATGACGGGATGGTTTGACGCCATAAATCACATCGTTTAAAAGGAAAATAGAAAATTGAAACTTGAAACTCAGAACCTGGAACCCTAAACCCTTGTATGAAACTTCACGGTACTATACCCAATGCAGGCCTTCGGCCGCAACCAAATCAGTGTTCAGGTTTCGGGTTTCAGGACTTGGGGTTTGCTGAAATCTGACACCTATAACCCTATTCCCGATGATTCAAGTGGTTTCACTTTAACGACCCATCTTCGCATCTTGCGGAGAAGTTACGATCTAAGACTCTAATAGAAAGGTAATCTTTAGAGATACTACCCCGGGTATTGAGGTATTCAGAAATGTCAAATTTCAAGCACCAAATTCCAATGAAATCTCAAATTTTAATATCCAATGATTCAAACAGGTTTGTCATTTTGAATTTTGATCATTGTGATTTGTTTGTTATTTGTTATTTGCGATTTGGAATTTTTCACCGAAACTCAAAAGTTTCCTCTTCAAACTGGAGGCTTACGGCCAGAGGCAGTGCTGAACCTTTGAACCCTGAACCATTACCAGGGAATAAACTGGTAGAGCTTGGCAAACATCTCGTAGACCTCGATCCAGTTTTGCAGGTCTTTGGTCGTGCGGATGTGGGCGCGTTTGTTCACCATCACCCAGCTCATGTGCGCGGCACCGTCCTTGCAGGTCGAGCAGTCCCTGGTTTCCGAGGTGCAGCAGCGATGCATGGTGTTCAAATCCGAAGCCCAGCGAATGAATTCGATCAGGCGTTTCGGCTGCGGGTGGCGGTGGTCCAGCGGCAGAGTCACCGACGGACACTGGTCCCAACCGAAGCGCCGACCCAGCATTTTGCCGGTCGTGATGATTTCGTGATAGTATTTCGAAGAAATAACGGCCGACGGATAGGCA
>JARFQH010000033.1 GCA_029287875.1 Desulfobacteraceae bacterium
GCCATGGCCAGCGTGGCGGTGGGCTTTGAACTGGGCATACCGTTCGAGACTGTCAAGGCGGCCCTCGAAACCGTGGAGGGGGTGCAGCGACGCCTCGAAATCAAGGGCGATGTCAACGGCATCACGATCGTCGACGACTACGGCCACCATCCCACCGAAATAAAGACCACACTGCAGGCCGCCAAAGAGGCCTGGCCGGACCGGCGCATGGTGGTGGTTTTCCAACCGCACCGTTACAGCCGCACCCGGGCCCTTTTTGACGAATTTACCCGTTCTTTCTACCAGTCGGATGTGCTGCTGGTCCTGCCGATATATTCGGCCGGTGAAAATGTGATCGAAGGCGTCGACAGCAACTCCATGTGCGACGGCATTCGCCAGCACGGCCACAAGGAGGTGATCTGCAAAGACACTATCGCTGCAGCCGTGGCCGGCCTGAAGGACATCCTCGTTCCGGGGGACATCCTGCTGACGCTGGGTGCGGGCGACGTGTGGAAGGTCGGCGAGGACATTTTGCGGGAACTGGGACCGCGGGGAAGTGAAGAAATAATGGGTCATAAATGAAGGAAGTCAATTTCTAAACGAGAATGGATTCTATGCCGCTGGGCACCAAAGAGAAAAACTGGTTGACCGAACAGTTCGGCCGCCATGTCCGTTTCGACGAACCGATGACCCGGCACACCTATTTCAAGGTCGGCGGGCCGGCCGAGGCTTTCGTAACACCGCCCGATACGGCGGCCCTGGAGCAGTTGATGCGCTGGTGCAGATCGGACCGACAGCCTTGGATGGTCATCGGGGGCGGTTCGAATCTGCTGGTCAAAGACGGCGGCATCGGCGGCGTCGTCATCAGCCTGAGCCGATGCCTGAAAGATATACGGACGACGGTAGGCGGCAGCGACGTCCGGTTGACGGCCCAGGCCGGGGTCAAACTGCCATCCCTATGCCGGTACTGCATCGAGCGCGGTTTTGCGGGGTTTAACTTTGCGCTCGGCATCCCGTCAACGGTGGGGGGTGCGATCGTCATGAACGCCGGAACAGCCAGGGGGTCAATGGCGGATGTGCTGGAATCGGTCGACTGCCTGCAGCCGGACGGCCGGTGGGTTCGATTCGACCGTCGCGGACTCGATTTCTCCTACCGGTGTCTTTCCTGGAAAGGAAGCGGACCAAACGGCGAGGGCGAAATCCCGATCATTGTCGACGGCTCTTTTTCACTGAAACCGGGGGATGCGAAGAAGCTGGCAGACGAAGCCAAGGAGATCCTGAAGATGAGAACTGCCAAGCAGCCGATCGACCAACCGAGCGCAGGCTGCTTCTTTAAAAATCCGGCCCCGGATCGGTCGGCAGGCGAGTTGATCGAAAAGGCCGGCCTTAAAGGGCGACAGATCGGCGGTGCACGAGTGTCAACCCGGCACGCCAACTTCATCGTCAACGGCGGCGGCGCGACCGCCCGCGACATCCTGGCTCTCATGGAACTGGTACAAAAGCGTGTGGCCGAGAAGTTTGCGGTTGAACTCGTCCCCGAGGTGAAAATTGTTGGGCATTAGGCGCAAAAGGCAAAACCGTTTCAAACGGCAGCGGCCGAAAAAAAACCGCCATTGGGTCTCCGGTGGACTGAAAATGGCGGCCGGTGGAATCGGTGTGGTCCTGCTCAGCATCATTTTTATTTTCTGCCACGATGTGGTCACCCAATGCGATGCGTTCAAAATCAAGACGGTTGCCGTGACGGGCAACCGTCGCCTGAATCGAGAAGAGATTTGGGAAAGGGCCGGAATCCTACCCGGTTCCAATATCTTGGCGGTCAATTCGGTTGCTGCCCGCAAACGATTGCTGGCCGAGCCCTGGATCGCCGACGCGCAGATCCGACGCGAAATACCGGACGGAATTCACATCTCCATCCGGGAACATCGCGCCCTGGCCGTTATAGACCTGGGCCGCAAATTCCTGCTCGATGATGCCGGGACCATTTTCAAGGAGGTGGCGCCGCAGGAAGCCGACAATCTGCCGGTGGTCGAGGGGCTTCGTTATGCGGATATCGAACTCCAGCCGTCCACGGTCGCTACCGGCACCCCGGTGCCGCAGACAACCCGGCAATCCAACGGCGATCAGAACCCGGCTTCTCCATTTGCTGCGGTTGTCGCCGTGCTGCGGCTCGGAACGCCGGCTGACAGCGTTATCACCAACCGGCATCTTTCCCGGATCGTGGTGGACAGTGAGACCGGCATCACCTTGCAGACGCGCAAGGGCCCGAAGACCGTCAAGCTCGGCTTCCAGGATTACGCGAGAAAGTTTACCGTGCTGCGGCAGCTGCTCGCTTATCTGAAGAAGCATCGCCCCGACGGATGGCGGGAACTGGCGACGGTGGATCTGAACAACCTGGAGCGCATCGTCGTGGAGCCGGTTTACGATATTGGAAAGGCATCGGAGACCGGCCACAGAGGCCGCAAAATATCGAATAATGTGCCGGCAGCGGACGCGTCAGCGCCGTCGCCGGCCTAGCAGGAGGTTAGGAAATGCAGGGACAGGGAAAAATCGTTGTCGGTCTGGACATCGGGACGACCAAGATTTGCGCTGTGGTCGGCGAGGTCTCCGGTGACAAGCTCAACATCATCGGCATCGGCACGCACCCTTCCATCGGACTGCGCAAGGGCGTGGTCGTCAACATCGAATCGACCGTGGAATCGATCAAGAAGGCCGTCGAGGAAGCCGAACTGATGGCCGGCTGTGAGATCTCGTCCGTCTATGCCGGTATCGCCGGTGGCCATATCACGGGCTTTAACAGCCGCGGCATCGTGGCCATAAAGGGTTCGGAAATCACGGATCAGGACGTCGAGCGGGTCATCGATGCCGCGCGGGCTGTCGCCATTCCCATGGACCGGGAAGTCATCCATGTGCTGCCTCAGGAGTACATCGTCGACGATGAAGCCGGAATTCAAAACCCGGTCGGTATGGCCGGCGTGCGGCTGGAAGCCAAGATCCATATTGTAACCGGTGCTGTGACCTCGGCCCACAACATCGTAAAATGCGCCAACCGCTCGGGTCTGGACGTCGGCGACATCGTGCTCGAATCTCTGGCCTCCGGTGAAGCCGTCTTGACCGAGGAAGAAAAAGATCTCGGCACGGCGTTGATTGACATGGGAGGCGGAACCACCGACCTGGCTGTATTTTCCGGCAAGAACATCAAGCACACCTTTGTTCTGGCCCTGGGCGGCAATAACCTGACCAACGACATCGCCATTGGCATGCGGACACCCCATGCCGAAGCCGAAAGAATCAAAACCAAGTTCGGCACGTGCCTGGCGGCCAATATCCACAACGACGAAAATATCGAGATTCCCGGTATGGGTGGCCGCGGTCCCCGTAAGTTGCCCAAGCAGATTTTGGCGGAAATTCTCGAACCCCGCATGGAGGAGATTTTCGCCCTGGTCAACCGTGAAATCTACCGGGCCGGCCAGGAAAATTCAATTTCATCGGGCATGGTACTCACCGGCGGATCTTCGATGCTCGACGGCACGACCGAAATCGCCGAATCGGTTTTCGGACTGCCGACCAGATTGGGAAAGCCCCGTGGCATCAGCGGGCTGATCGACGTGGTCAACAACCCCATGTATGCCACCGGCGTGGGCTTGGTGATCTACGGAGCCAAACGGCAGAGTTCCAAAAAATTCAGAATCCGCGACAACAATATCTTCAATCGCATCATGTCCCGCATGAAGCGATGGTTTCAGGAAGTGGTGTAAAAGACGGACTGTGGCCGGTCGTTTTCCGGCTGCGTCTGAAACAGGAGTCGGAAAAAAATGTCAATCCAACGATCCAGGATAAAGGATGTCGGTCAACGGACAAAAAGGCGTGCATGGGGAAACGCCGGCGACCTCCCGAGTCCGGTTTCCTACGGCCTGGATCAACAATCACACAGGGGGTGAAACATGTTTACTTTCGTTGACAATGAAAAATCGGCAAAAATCAAGGTCATCGGTGTCGGGGGAGCCGGCGGAAACGCCATCAACAACATGATTGCCTGCAAGCTCCAAGGTGTTAAATTTATCACCGCTAATACCGATGCACAGGCCCTCGAGACCTCCAATGCCCCGGTCAAGATCCAGCTGGGTGAAAAACTCACCGAAGGTTTGGGGGCCGGCGCCAACCCCGAAGTCGGGCGTCAGGCGGCCATCGAGAGCGAAGAGGAGGTCCGCGAGCTCCTCAAGGACAGTCACATGGTGTTTATAACCGCCGGCCTGGGAGGCGGAACCGGAACCGGTGCGGCACCGGTCATCGCCCGGATCTGCAAAGACCTTGGCGCCCTCACGGTGGCCGTTGTGAGCAAGCCTTTTTCGTTCGAAGGCCGCAAACGGTCCCGACAGGCGGAGGAAGGCCTCGAGGCTCTGAAAAATATGGCCGACACCGCCATCACGATCCCCAATGACCGTCTGCGCGGCATCGCCTCCAAGAATGCCACCATGATCGAAATGTTCAGAAGGGCCGATGAGGTCCTGTTGCATTCGGTCAAGGGGATCACCGACCTGATCATGATGCCGGGATTGGTCAACCTCGATTTTGCCGACGTCAAGACAACCATGTCCAAAGCCGGAATGGCCATCATGGGCATCGGCACCGCCAACGGCGAAAACCGGGCCGTGCTGGCCGCCGAACGGGCCATCTCACATCCATTGTTGGAAGATATCTCCATTTCCGGTGCCCGCGGTGTGCTCATGAACATCACCAGCACCAGCGATCTCACCATGGAGGAGATGACCGAGGCCTCGGACCGGATCTACAGCGAGGTCGGTGAAGATGCCGATATCATTTGGGGTACGGTCATCGACGATACCCTGGGCGACGAGATCCGCGTCACCCTGATCGCCACCGGCATCGGCGGCTCTGCCGAAACAACCATCCGGGGCCGACGTGAAGATTTCAAACTGCGCGGCAAGGTGCGGGACCTCACCCCCGCGGACCTCCAGCACGCCGAGGACTTTGAGGTGCCGACCTTTATTCGCCAGAAAGAAGCCGTGGGCGAGAACAGTGGCGCGACGTATCGCGGACACCGGGGGATCGTTCTGGACAACAACGATCTGGATGTGCCGACATTTCTGAGGCGCAAGGCCGACTGATCGACCCGCGCCGGCTCGCCGGTGTTGAATCTGTTCCACCATGATCAATTGGAAAATGGGCGGGTTCTTTCGCAGAAGGTCGTTTGACAAAACCGGGGCTGTCACGTTGCCAATCGGCTTGAACGTCGCTATAGTGTCGCCATGGCCTCTCACGGCCAAGAAGGGCGGCGTGCAAGCGACAGTTGATGGCAGCTTCGAAAAAAAAGAATAACCGGCAGACCTCCGGTGATCCCACCGACGCGGAGATCGGAACAATTCGTAAAAGCGGTCCCCATCGCCTACGGGTCGTTCTGGTGTATCCCAATCGCTACTCGGTCGGGATGTCGAACCTCGGATTTCAAACGGTTTACGGTCTGTTGAACCGCTTCGATGGCGTGGCCTGCGAACGGGCTTTTTTATCGGACGGCAAGACGCCTGCAGAACTTCGCATGGCTTCGGTCGAGTCCGGAAGGCCGTTGACTGAGTTCGACATCATCGCGTTTTCGGTCTCCTTTGAGAACGATTACCCGAACATGCTGGAGGTTCTTGCAACAGCAGGTCTCCCCCTGCAATCACGTGAGCGCAGAGACACCCACCCCCTGGTGATTGCAGGGGGAGTCGCCTGTTTTCTGAACCCGGAACCCCTGGCGCCCTTCATCGATTGCTTTCTGATCGGTGAAGCGGAAGCCATGCTGGAAGGGTTCTTCGCTTGTCTTCAAAACAAAGGATATCCTGAACATCGGGACCGCCGGCAACTTTTAGCCGCCTGCGCCCGGCATGTTCGGGGGGTATACGTTCCGCAATTCTACCGCCCCTTCTATGACGGAACCGGCGGCCTGGCAGCGGTTGAATTGCTGGCCGACGTCCCCGAGAGGATTGAACGAACCTACCTGGCCGACCTGTCACAGATTCCCACTTGCAGTGCCGTGGTCACCCCACACACGACTTTCGACCGAACCTTTTTGATCGAGGTCGGCCGGGGCTGCCCCCACGGATGCCGGTTCTGCAGCGCAGGGTTTATCTACCGTCCGCCCCGTTTCCGGCCGCTGTCGCTTCTGCAGGCCTGCATGCAACAAGGCGCATCCGTCACCGACCGCATCGGACTGGTCGGAGCGGCGGTTTCGGATTTGCCGGGAATAAAGGAGCTCTGTCATCGGGCAGATTCAGACGATATCCGGGTATCGTTCAGTTCACTGCGGGCCGATGCGCTCGATGACGACCTGGTGGCCGCTCTGCGCCGCAGCCACGTCAAAACCGCTACCATCGCCCCGGATGCCGGTTCCGAGAGGATGCGGCGGGTTATCAATAAGGGTATCGACGAAGACACGATTCTGCGGGCCGCCGCACTGCTGGTCACTGGCGGCATCCCGAATCTCAAGCTCTATTTCATGATCGGCCTGCCGACCGAAACCGCGGACGACGTCGAGGCCATCGTCGGGTTGTGTAAAAAAATCAAACACGTCTTTCTCAGCCGCAGCCGCGGTCAAAAACGGATCGGCGGAATGACTGTCAGCCTGAGCTCCTTCGTACCCAAGCCCGTCACCCCTTTCCAGTGGGTCGCCATGGACGATGTGGCAACCCTGAAAAAAAAGATCCGCACCGTCAAAGACGGCCTCAAGAAAGTGCCCAATGTCCGGGTGCATGCGGATGTGCCGCGCTGGGCCTATATACAGGCGCTGCTGTCACGGGGAGACCGCCGGGTCGCAGGCCTTTTGGAACTGGCTCATAAATACCGACAAAACTGGCCGCAATCCCTCAAGGAAACGCCGCTTAACGCCGATTTTTACGTTGTGCGGTCGCGTCCGGTGGATGAAGTTCTGCCATGGGACTTCATCGACCATGGGGTCAAAAAGAGTTTTCTGGCCCGCGAGTACCACAAGGCGCTTGCCGGGCGCCCTTCTCCCCCCTGCCCCATGGATAACTGCCGCCGCTGCGGCATCTGCCGCTAAAACCCGACCGAACAGCCTCTCCGGTTGGCATCAAGGCCTAAACCGAACTTTTCAGATTTGACGAATCCGTAAGAAGCCCGATATATGCGTTACGCTTTATTTCTCGTCACTGCGGCGTACCGTTTAATTGGAAAGGCAAACCTCCCGTAGTGTTTTGGCGCACCACCGACCTCTCTTCGCAACGGCGCTGTTTTTGCGATCCAAATCAAAAAAAATCTTGAAAGCTTATACTCATTGTGATACTCGATGGCCGTCTTTTTGCGCCCGTTCTTCATTAACACTGCCCCGCCCTTGAAAGGAATGTATATGTCACGTTCCGGAAAAGAACTGCAACTGGCATACAGACTGGCAATCACCTTGTTAATTGTGGGAGTCGCAGGCTACGCATATTCTGCCTTTTCCGCCAAGCCTCCCGACGAGCCGATCCGCGTCATGTACAAGACCACTGCCGGGAAAGTCCTCTTCGACCACAAAACCCATTCGGCCGACACCGGATACGGTGTTAGCTGTTACGATTGCCACCACCATCCACCGGAAGATGAGTCGGCGCTTAAGACCTGCAGCGAGTGCCACCCCATGGAAGCCGAGGAAGGCATCATTCCAGAAAGCTGTCTCGAATGCCATGACGCAGATGAAATCGAAGACACGGAAACGGTCAAGCGGGTCGACGCTTATCACACCCAGTGCATCAACTGCCACACGGCGGTCGGCGCGGGTCCCGTTGACTGCAATTCATGTCATGTGCTGTAAGCCGGCATTGGATAATTGCCCGACTTTTTGTTCCCCCTGATTCGTGCGCTCAAACCAAAAAGGGTGACCTATGATACGAAAATCTTTTTTCGGACTTGCAACGCCCCGCCTCGAGTATACCCTTTTGACCGGTGAACTGTCGGAACCGCAATCCATCCCTCCGCCGGAGACGGCAACCCTATTGATCGAAGCGCCTTTTGACACCCAAGACGCGGCCGGCATCAAACCGGGCGACGCGGTGAAACGCGGTCAAAAACTGACTCTTTCCGAAGCCGGTGAAGCCAGTGTGATCGCCAGTGTCAGCGGATCGGTCCAGTCCGTCGCTCCGCACATCGGTGACTTCGGCAGGATTTTCACGGCCGTGACGATTGGTGTGAACGGAACCGGGGAGATCGACGACCAGTTTGCGGAACAGTCGAAACTGCCGGCGTTGGACACCGCCCTCGACTATTTAGTGAGTGTCCCCGGTGCGCCGCCGCTGAAGAAGTTCAAGACCCCCGAAGTGCCGATCGACACGATCGTGATCTACGGCGGGGACACCGATCTTCTGGTCACGACCAATCAGTTCGTCATCAAATCGCGGCTGGACGAAGTAAAAGCCGGCATTGTCTTTTTGAAGCAGATCACCGGCGTGGAAAGAATCATCATTGCGGTTCCGGGAGAGATCATTCAGGGGTACGGTCACATAGGCGCCGAGATGAAGCGAGTTGCCGCCGAATACCCGGCCGCCCTGCCCCCGATGATCATGAAAGATGTCCTGAAACGGGTGGTCCCGGCCGGCCAGACACCGGAAGATCTCGGTGTGACGTTCATAACCGCTGAAGCGGTTGCCGCCATCGGCACGGCCTTTAAAACCGGAACCTGTCCGGTTTCAAAACTGATCACGGTCGTCGACAAGTCCGGCGACTGCAAACTGGTCTCAGCCGTCATCGGAACGCCCATCGTCAACGTCTTGAGAGCCCTCGGCATCACCCTCGCGGACCGCGACCGGCTTATCATCGGCGGTCCCATGACCGGCTCGGCCATTTATTCCGAAGATTTTCCGGTCACGCCCGACACCGGTGCCATCATGGTTCAGGACAAAGACGATATTCCGTATGTCTCCGATTATCCCTGCATCAACTGCGGCGACTGTATCCGGATCTGCCCGGTCGCTATACCGGTCAACATGCTCGTCCGCTTCCTGGAAGCCGGGCACTACGAAGATGCTGCGGATCAGTATGACCTCTACTCGTGCATCGAATGCGGACTGTGCAGCTTCGTGTGCGTTTCAAAAATACCGATATTTCAATATATCCGTTTGGCCAAATTCGAACTCGGCCGGACCAGAGCAGCGGAGGCGGCGAATGACTAATCGGAAAAAGTTCATCGTTTCACATGCGCCCTTCTGGCACTACGGCAGCAACATCACCGAGCGCAGTTACCACACCATGTTGGCCGCCCTGCCGGCCGTATTGATGGGCATTTTTTACTTCGGTGTTCCGGCTCTTTCCGTCGTGGCATTGTCGGTTTCCTCCGCCATCGGCTGGGAACTGGCCATCAACAAGGTCACCAAGCAGTCCATCACCATCGGGGACGGCAACGCCGCGCTCATCGGACTGCTGTTCGCCATGCTGGTGCCGGCCACCATGCCCTGGTGGGCAGTCCTGACAGGCACCTTCATTGTTGTCGTAATCGGCAAGCACATCTTCGGCGGCATCGGGGGCAACGTCTTCAATCCAGTGGTGCTGGCCGTGGCTATTCTGGCGATATCCTGGAAGTACCTGCTCGATTTCGACGCCGCCTTGCTCAATTACGATCCCGGTTTTATGATGGCGGCGCCTCTGGTCAAGCTCAAGGCCTTCGGTGTCAATGCGGTTAAGGACTTCTCTTATGTCAATCTGCTTTTCGGCCGTCAAGCCGGCGGGATCGGGTCCGGCTTCGGCCTGGGCTTGATCGCGGGCGGCGTCTACCTGATCCTGAAAGGATTTATCCGCTGGGAAATCGCGCTTTCTTTTCTGGCCGGAGTATTTGGGACGGCCTCTATCTTTTACATGGTCGATCCAACCCGGTTTGCCGACCCCATTTTCCATCTGCTCACCGGATACACCCTGATCGGCGCCTTTTTTCTGGCCACCGAAGACTCGGCTTCACCGGTCAACTTCATCCCGATGCTCATCTACGGCGCCGTCGGGGGCATTGTAACCGTGTTGATCCGGAACATCGGCGTCTATGCCGATGGGGTGCTCTATGCCATTCTCGTCATCAATCTGATACAACCCCTGGTCGACAAAATCCGGCCCCAAGCGGTAGGAAAGGTGGTCTAAGATGCGTGAAATGATTCAAATGGTCGTTGTTCTAACGGTCTTGAGCTTCGTTTCGGGCGGCCTGCTCGCCTACGTCAAAGACGGCACCAAAGAGAAAATCGAAGTCCAACAACTCACTTTCGTCAAAGGCCCCGCCATCAAGGAAATCCTGAAAGGCGCCACCAACGATCCGATCACGGATCGCTTCAAGCTCAAGGATGGCGATGCCGAACGAAGCTTTTTCGTGGGGGTGTTCGACGGGAAGCCCCAAGTTGTGGCCTTCGAGAGCTCCGGGAAAGGTTATGGCGGTGACATCGGTGTAATGGTCGGGGTGAACCTCGGAGAAGACAAGATCGTAGGGGTCGGGGTAACCACCCACAGCGAAACCCCCGGCCTCGGTTCGAGGGCCAAGACCGACCCGAACTTTGTCGCCCAGTTTTCCGGCATGCCGATTAAGGAGACCTTCAAGGTGAAGACCGACGGCGGTCAGGTGGATGCCCTGTCGGGTGCTACCCTCACCTCTCGGGGAGTGAGCGCTGCGTTGACCGATGCCGGTAAGATTTACGAAAACCTCAAGCCCCAAATAGCGGACAAACTTAAGTCATTTTCCAAATAGACAATGGGGGAATAAAATGGCGCGATCGATTGCTCAGGAATTTACCAAAGGCCTATGGGACGAAATACCGCCGTTTCGTCTGGTTCTG
>JARFQH010000047.1 GCA_029287875.1 Desulfobacteraceae bacterium
GTATGACCCCGACCAGCATGTCTGTCAGAATGGCCGAACCGGCGCGGGACATGACCACCTTTTTTTGCGGCTTGGGCCGCCAGATCAACCGGCCGGTAGAATCCTGAATCTCCAAAATGCCCCACGGTTCGATCCACTCACCCCGGTTCGGGAAAACGGCATAGGCCGCCGTCAAATCGATCAGGTTGACCCCGGAGGCGCCGAGAGCCAAGGTAAGGTTTGCGGTCAGCGGCGTGGAAATCCCGCAATCCTGGCTGAATCTTGCGACTGTTGACGGGCCTATCATCTCGATCAGCCGCACAGCCGGAATGTTTTTCGAGCGAACCAGGGCGCTTCGCAGCGTTATTTCACCATCATAGGTTTGTGAATAGTTTTCCGGTTGCCAGTCCCTGTCGGCCTTTGCTCCTTTGAAAGCAACCGGTGCATCCAATATCAGACGGTTCTGCGAAAACCCGCGTTCCACGGCACATGCATACACAAAAGGTTTAAAGGCCGAACCTGGTTGACGCACGGCATCGATGGCACGATTAAAAGGACTTTCATTGAAATCACGACCGCCCACCATGGCGCGGATGCCGCCGCCGCTAACATCGAGCGACAGAAGGGCCCCCTGCAAATCGTCGTTTGGTGGTTTGTTGTTGCCCGTCCGCTTTTTAATTGCCGCCAATCCTTCCGCTATCGCTGCCTCCGCCGCAAGTTGGTCACGGTAGGAAAGGGTCGTGAAAACCGTCAATCCCTCCTTGTACAGTCTTGCCGGACCGACGATTTCCTCAAGTTGTTTGCGGATATATTCGACAAAATAGGGCGCCTTTAAGGTTTTAGACGTTCGCCCCATCGGAGGGAGCGGTTCCTCCGAAGCGTTGCGGTAGACTGCCGGGGCAATTATCCCGGTCTCGGCCATCTGTTTGAGAACGATGTTGCGGCGTTTGACAGCTATGTCCGAGTTGACCAGGGGCGAGTAGCGCGACGGCGATTTAGGCATGCCGGCGATCAGGGCGCATTCGGCCAGGCTCAACTCCTTCACGGATTTGCCGAAAAAAATCCGGGCGGCCGATTCAACCCCGTAGGCACCGCTGCCGAAATAAACCTGGTTGAGATAGAAAGTCAGGATTTCGTCCTTGGTATAGCGGCGCTCCAGTTGAAAAGCCAGCAGGGCCTCCCGGAGCTTTCTGACCCGTGTTTTTCGCGGTGTCAGAAACAACGTTTTGGCCAATTGCTGGGTGATGGTGCTGGCGCCTTCGACGAACTCCCCGGCCCAAATGTCCTTGATCACGGCACGGAGAATCGCTTTCAGGTTGACACCGACGTGGTGGTAGAACTGGCGGTCCTCGGTGGCCACCAAAGCCTTTTTCAAATAAGGCGGGATCATTTCGAGCGGCACCGGGTCCCGTTTTTCCTGAAAGAATTCGGCCAGGAGTTCATGATCGATCGAAAAGACACGGGTAACGGCCGAGGGTTTGAATGACTCGAGGGATCGAATCTGGGGCAAGTCGCGTGTCAGACCAATAAATGCACCAACGGCCAAGCCGCACAGCATGCCGCCTGAAATGACAATAATGATCCATCGCTTTGATTTTTTAAATTGGAAAAATGACATCGGCCTGGAAGTGAATTTTCCAAGATACAGTATAAAAAAATAATTGTCATATTAGATGGAAATTCATCCTTTGGCAACCTACTAGACGGCAGGCGCGAGAGGGATTTTTTGCAGGGTCCTCTTGGATCTGGCGGTTACATAGCGGTGGTTGGTTTGAGCACACGATCAAGGGCCTGACTCAGTTCGAGAAGGCTGTATGGTTTGCCGGCCGCTGCGGAGAAACCGTATTTTTTGTAGTCCTGCACTACCGGACTGTCCGAGTAGCCGCTCGAGACGATGGCCTTTGCCTGCGGGTCGATCTTAAGAAGGTGCCGAATCGCCTCCTCGCCTCCCATTCCGCCGCGGACGGTCAGGTCGAGAACAACGGCATCAAACGGCTGATCGGTTTTCAAGGCTTCCCCATAGAGTGCCACGGCCTCACTGCCATTGCGGGCAAATGCGGTTTCATAGCCTAGCCTGGCAAGAATTCTTCCGGCCATATTGATAATCATCTCTTCGTCATCCATTACGAGGATTCGACCGCAGCCGGGTATCGGTGTCGAGGCTTTGCAGGGCTTTGCCGCTGAGACTGCGGGTAAGGTTTTCGTCGATGCCGGCAGATAAAGGGTTACGGTTGTTCCCGCACCGGGCGAGGAGTCGACCGCCATTTTACCGTCATGTTTTCGAATGATGGAGTGGCAGATCGACAGGCCCAGACCCGTTCCCTTCTGATTGCCGCGCTCTTTGGTGGAAAAATAGGGATTGAATATCTTGTCCATATTTTCGGGCGCAATTCCTTGTCCCCGGTCTATGATGGAGAGCCGCACCCACCGGCCGGCCGTCGACACGTGCTCACCGTCAATATTTTGGACATTGCCGGCCGATACCGTAATGAAACCGCCCTCGGGCATGGCCTCGCGGGCGTTCATCACCAGGTTGTGGACGGCCTGGCCGACCTGGGTCTTGTCGACGTCTACCAGCCATAGATCGTCTGCTAAGTCGAACTGACACTTAATGTTGGAACCGCTCAACGAAAACTCCGCCACGCTGCGAACGAGGGCGGTCATATCGGTTGTCTCTTTCAAGGGTGCACCGCCCCTGGAAAAAGTGATCAGCTTTTGAGTCAACGATTTGGCAACTATCGCAGCCTCGTTAACCTCGTTCAACAACCTGTAGATCATGTCATGCGGGTCGACATAGGATTGAATCAGGGAAACGTTGCCGATGATGACCGTCAACAGGTTGTTGTAATCATGAGCAATCCCACCGGAAAGGGCGGCAATCGATTCAAGCTGACGCGCTCTCTGAAGTTCGTCTTCAGCTTCGATCGATTTTGAAATATCCATGGAAAAGACCTCGCTGTGTGGGTTTCCGCCAATAGAGCGCGTTCAAAAATAACTTACCATTTTGGACGTCGATGCATCTCATCCGGCTGCCGGTGCAAAATAGATGATTCAGTTTAAATAATTGTGCAGAGTAAAAATATGCAGAATTTGTTCCAATTATTTTTGTTTTTCGGCTGAGGCCGAAAAACAAAAATGACGAATCGTATTTTCGATCTGTAGACCGAGGGGAGGCCTTACTCTAATAGACGTTAAACCCATACATCGGTTCTTATCTTGTTGCGTCAAGGCGTCCTGCACCTCTCTCCCCATAACCTGCTGATAATTGTCAAAATGTTGACGCGTTTTAAATCCTGCCGCCTGTAACATGCGTCATTAGTGGTCCAATGACTGGTTCCTGGCTCTGGATACCGACCGGTTGCGGCTTGTGCGCTCGCGCAAAAGATAGAATGGCATGTTTGGTGCATGTGGTGAGGAAACCTGTTTGAAAACACTGTCAGGTCCAAGCGTTACCGGTAAGGAATCCCGGACGAGCCGGCGGATTTGAAACGGCCCAAACGCAAGGAGGTATTCAAAATGATGACGGATCCAAAATCAGGCGATTATCTGGCCTGGTTTTTCGGCACCAACGAGCAGACGCGCGGTCAAATGGCTTATTTTCTGAAGCTGGGATGTCCGGTCGCCCTTCGTCCGCAGCCGAACGAAAAAGACGCCCCGAGGCCTTTCGTCGATTTCATAGCGCCCCCCGATTTTGTGCGGTCATACGGTTCGAAGACCTCGCGTAAGGGAAAAGACATCGTCGAGTTGATAAAGAGGGCCAGGAGCCGGACGGATCGCACCCATGCCGTTCTCCACCGCAACAGCGGTGATGCGAAACGGCTGGTGACGACGACACGAAATCCATTGGAGATTTTCGTTGTCGGCATTGGGCACCATTTCAATAATCTCTTCATGACGATTCAGGGCAATGTTTCACTGATTCTGGGGGCCACGGTTGGTGAGCACCGGCACGAGCGGCGGTTCAGGAGAATCGAGAGACTGGTTTTGAGCGAGTCGATGCTGACGAACGATCTGCTCGGCATCGTGATCGAAAAAGGCTGTTATATCGACGGACAGCTGCAG
>JARFQH010000075.1 GCA_029287875.1 Desulfobacteraceae bacterium
CCGCGCTTCAACCTGAACCGTGTGTTGAAGATTGTCGGCATACCGGTTGTTTCCCCGTTGCTGGCGGTGATCAACGGATACCTGTATCTCAACTGCGCCGGACTCCGATCGGCCGTCGCCCGTTTGCCGCTTCGGCTGCGCACCGCAGATGTGCGGGCCCTGTTTCCGCACGACGGCGAGGTTGACGCCATTGCAGTGCCCGGAGCGTCGCAGCTCGCGGCGACGTTGCTGCGGGCACTGCTCCTGCCGGTGTTTCAGCCCGAGGTAAACCCGCTGCTTTGCCTGTGGTTGGCCCGGGGTCGACGGGCGAAGATCCGCCGCCGGCTCGACGGGGTGCGGGCCATGGCTGGCACCACCACCGGGCAGTGCCTGAACAAGGTACGCCGCGCTCTGGAGGTCTTTCTTCAGATCCAGATCTGGAACCAGTGGCCCTATGGTTTTGCCACTTTTTTTACGCTGGTGCTGCGCTGGCTGATGGTCGACTGCCGGGGGGCATCCCACGCCGCTTTTCTGGCCCGCATCAGCCGGGGGGGCAACAACGTCACGATCGATATCGAGCGGTGCTTCCGTGATCTGGCCGGACACATCAGAAACGACCCGGAACTGTTGGCGCTCTTTCGAACCCACGATCCCGAAGCGGTGCTGCGGCTGCTGCCGGTGCGATTCAGGGCCGAGCTGGTTCGGTTCATGGCCCTTTACGGCTGCCGTTCGCGACACCGAACCCTCTACATCAGGCGCTGGGCGGAAGCCCCGCAGGAGGTCATCGGTATCCTGCAAGCACTGGCGCAACGGCAATCCAACTCCGCTGAGGTTGCGGAACGAACCGCGGTGGTCGACGGCAGCGATCGTCTTTCCGAGCGCAGCCTGCTGTCGTCGGTTTTGCTGATGATGACCCGCAAATTCCTGGACCTGCGGGAGGACCTGCGCTTTTTGCTGGATGAGGCGCTGTTCGAGATCAGAAAAGCGCTTCTGGAGGTGGGTGGTCATACCGGCCTGGGGGATGCGGTTCTGTTCCTTGAGTTGGCGGAGCTGGAACAGCTCGCGGGCGGCGAAACGTCTCTGGAAGACATGCGCAGACTGGCCGGGACGCGGCACCGTCGCTTCCTGAAGGGTGGGTCCGCGAGTTCGTTTCTCGTGGACGGCCGGCCGACAGAGACGTTCACCACCGGCGTCGACGCTATCCGGGGCATCGGTACCAGTGCCGGTCAGGCCAGCGGTCAGGCCCGGATCGTCCACGATCCATCGCGGGCCGACATTCATCCCGGTGACATCCTTGTGGCCGCGAACACCGATCCCGGCTGGACGCCCATACTGAGCCTGGCGGGCGGCTTGGTGGTCGAAGAGGGGGGGCTCCTGAATCACTGCTCGATTGTCGCCCGCGAACTGCGCATTCCGGCCGTGGTGGGGGTTCGCAACGCCACCCGCAGGATTCCGGAAGGCGCCCGAATCGTCATTGACGGCGGCCAGGGTTTGGTGCGGATCGAGGACACCGACCGAGTAAGACCACAGGCATAGCCGTCAACCTGCCGATTATCATCTGCATAAAAATCTCATACGAACTTAATAAAATCCTAACAAAACGGCAGTAAAATACCTCTCAAAATTTTACTCAAAATTTTAGGAACTTTAGCTGTTCGGAACTATGATTGAGACCCCTCGGCATCAAATGCCCGCACTGCCAATCCGACGCGGTTTATCGCTACGGCAGGATTTCAACCGGCAAAAGGCGATATCTTTGCCTGATTTGCAACCGGCAGTTTGTGAACGACTCCTCTTGGCAGGATGTCGGTCGACGTCCGATCTGCCCAAATTGCGGCAACACGATGCACGTTTACATGCGTGACGCCGAATGCATTCGTTTCCGGTGCTCCCAATACCCAGTGTGCCGGACTTTTATCAAACTCCCAAAGGAGGCGGATAAAACCAAATGAATGTCTATCTCCACAATGTTCCCGGAAGGCTGCGTGTCAAAATCCCCTCGATCAAGCACCTGAATCACAAGGCCAGAAAGGTTGAAAGCCTGTTTGAATTCAGGGAAGGCATCGAGAGGGTTCGGGCGAACGCAGTGACCGGAAGCCTCACGATCAATTACGATCCCGAGCTGGTTTCCGTCGATCAACTGCTGGCGGTGCTCAAGGAGCATGGCCATCTTGAAAGCGATCGCAGCCTGGTTAATGCGGCCGGTGATTATGTCACCGCCACTCGGGTTACACAGGCGGTCGGCAAGGCCATGATCAACTGGGCTCTCAGTAAAACGCTTGAATCCAGCGGATTAGGGCTTCTGGCGGTCTTGATCTAATAAATTCGGGTTCCTCGAATTTATATAACGCGGCTACGCCGCCATTTTTCCTCTACTTCCCGCATCAAAATTTTTCCAATCGGATGCGCGTTTACGCGTTGCAGCCCAAATCCCTACAGTCGGAATCGTCGGTTTTTTAAGAAAGGTTCAGGATTTTAGCGCATCGATTTCGTCGGTGTGTTCCCAGGGCAGATCGATGTCGGTGCGGCCGACATGCCCGTAGGCAGCCAGCTTGCGGCAGAAGCCTTCGGGGTGGCGTGCCGGCAGATACCGCAGCTCGAATTTCTTGAGAATGCCGGCCATGCGAAAGTCGAAACTCGCTGAAACGAGCTCGGCAATGAGGTCATCCGGTTTTTTTCCGGTGCCGAATGTCTCGACCTGCAGGGAGACCGGTTGGGTCAGGCCAATGGAATAACTGAGCATCACCTCGCACTCGGCCGCCAGGCCGGCGGCCACCTCGTTTTTGGCGGCGTGGCGGGCGGCATAGGCCCCGACCCGGTCGATGCGCAGCATGTCCTTGCCGCTGAGTGCCTTTTCACTCAAGCGGGCGTATTCGCCATAGGTGTCGACGGCGTTCTTGCGACCCGTCAGGCCGGAGTGGACGGTGGGGCCGCCCAGAAAGGGGCCGTCGGGATTGACCATGATGCGGGTTTTGCGGTCGGGGCGTAGCCGCTCTGCCTTAAAAACCGGCTCGATCACCGTCTCGAGAATGTCTCCGCGCAGGCGCCGCAGGCTGGGTTTTTTGGATTTGCGCTGTTCGGCGGTAACGGTGACACTGTGAATGCGTTTGGGGCGTCGGTTCTTGAACTCAACCCCGACCTGGACCTTGCCGTCCGGCATGAGGTAGGATAGCACCTGCTGATGCCGCACCTCGTCCATGCGCCGGGTGAGCTTGTGGGCAAGCGAAATGGGCAGCGGCATCAGCTCGGTGGTCTGATTGCCGGCATATCCGAAGACGGTGACCTGGTTTTGAACCCGGACGGTGTCGATTTGTGCTTCAGTCATTTCAAGCTCGTTGAATTGACACTCACCGGCGGCGGGCAGGGCCTGGGGCGAGGCCAAGATGCTGCATGCGCGGGCGTTGAAGTCTTTCCGATCATAGCCGATTTCCATAATGACATTGCGGGCGATGCGGGAGAAATCGATGTTGGCGGTCGATGCAAACCGGGCCGCAATGAAAACGATGGCGCCGGACACGGCGCATTCGACGCGGGCCCGGGAACACGGGTCCTGGGACAGAAAATGGTCGATCGCGGCATCGCTGATCTGATCACACAACTTGTCCGGGTGGCCTTCGGTAACCGATTCGGAGGTGAACATAAAATTCTGAATCATTTTTTCAACCTTTTACACCCGAGGGTTTGCGCAGTTCGTTGGCGGCAAGCGACAACAGGGCGCTGCCGGCCACCACCGCAACATCCGCCACACCGAGGGCGGTCAGCCCCAGAAATTGCCGTAAGGGCGGCAGCACAATGGTCAATGCCTGCAAAGTCAGCGAACCGTCGACCGCCAATTCGAGATAGCGATTGTGCGCGCGCTTTCCCCCCCACGGGGGTTTGCGCGATTCCGACCGGCAGCTGAAGGCGTGCAGCAGTTGGGTGACGGTCAGGCTCTGAAAGGCCACGGATGCCGCCCGGGCACCGGGACCGTAGCGGGCAAGGCCGTAGGCGAAGGCGGCCAGGGACGCCGAGCTGATAACGGCCGACTCGGCCGCCATGCTGCGGTAGTCGGCGCCCGAGAACAGCGGGGCCTTTGCTGGCCTGGGCGGTTGGCTGAGAACGTCGGCCTCAGGGGCCTCCATCGCCAGGGCGATGCCGGGGAATATGTCGGAGATGATGTTGATCCACAGCAGCTGCATGGTATTCAGGGGAGACCCAAGACCGAGCGACAACGCCGTCGACATGACCATGATTTCACTCAGGTTGGTGGACAGGAAGTAACGGACCGACTTTCGAATGTTGCGATAAGTCGCGCGGCCGTCCTGGACGGTGGCTATCAGGGTTTCGAGGTTGTCCCGTTCCAGAACGATGTCGGCCGTCTGACGGGCCACGTCGGTGCCGCTGTGCCCCATGGCAATGCCGATGTCGGCTGCTTTCAGGGCCGGCCCGTCATTGATGCCGTCACCGGTCATGGCCACCGTCTGCCCCGCTGATTGAAGCGCCTTGACGATTTGGAGCTTGTCGGCGGGGCTGACCCTGGAGTAGACCTTGACCCGCTTGGCCAGCGCTTCGACGGTTTCCGGCGGCATGGTCTGTAGTTCGGAGGAGTCCAAGATGTCGAGGGGGTTGCCGTGCGACAGGTCGAGCTCGCGGGCGATGGCATACGCGGTGATACTTTGATCGCCGGTGATCATGATGGTCTCGATGCCGGCCCCGTGGAAGGCGGCGATAAGCTCCTGCACACCGTCACGGACCGGGTCGGACAACCCCACCAGTCCGAGCCACACGAGGCGCTCTTCGGATTCGGGCGGCTGCTGCGGGTCGAAGACGGTGCAGGCGAAGCCCAGCACACGCAGGGCGGCATTCGCCATGGCTTCGTTCTGGATCTGAATTTCCAGCTTTGCCGATTCCGAGAAGGGAATGACCTGGCCGCCCCGGAACTGCCAGTTGCACAGGTCCAGCACGTCCGGCGGACTGCCTTTTACGGCGAGAAACCGCCGGCCGTCCGGAGCACTGTGACGGGTGCTCATGTACAGTCTTTGTTCGGAGCGATGGTTGACTTCGAGAAAACGATAGTCGCTGCGAAGGGTCTGCACATTCAATCCTGCATCCAGCGCCAGGCGAATGAGCGCGATCTCCGTTGAGGTACCGGACAGCCGTGTTTCTCCGTCAACGTCGTCGATCTTGGTTTCGCTGCACAGCGCGCACACCATCAGCAGGTGAAAATACACCCGGTTTAAAACATCGACCTCATCCGTGCCATCGGTCACACGGCCGTTTCGGACAAACAACGGCCGGCCGTCGGCGAAAATGCGGGCCACGCTCATGCGGTTCCAGGTGATGGTGCCGGTCTTGTCAAGGCATATGGTCTGCATGGCCCCGATGGTTTCGATCGCCTTCAGGTTCCGGATCAGGACGTGATGGTCTTTCATGCGCGTGATGCCGAGGGCCAGGTTGACGGTGGCCGCCGCCGGCAGGCCCTCGGGCACCGCTGAAGCGGCCAGCGAAACGGATAGGCGAAGCATTTGCAGCAGGCCGTAGCCGCGCAGAAAACCGACCAGCATCACCAGAGCGCAAATCGCCAGGAACAGAACGACCAGGTGGTCGCCGGTCTTCTCCAGCTGACGTTCGATGGGGGTTTTGGGGCTGACGGTTTCCGCCATCAAGGTCTGAAGACGGCCGATTTCCGTGTATCGACCAACCGCCACGACAACCGCCACCCCTTCACCACCGGTCACCTGTGTTCCGGCAAAGACCATATTGCGGCGTTCGGCCAGCGGCGTGTTTTCCCTTCGCAGGGAGCGATGGGTTTTGTCCACCGGCAGGCTTTCGCCGGTGAGCATGGATTCGTCGACACTCAGGCGTGAGCAGCGGACCACTCGGGCGTCGGCGGCAACGAAGCTGCCGGGCTTCAAAATCAGCATGTCTCCGCGAACCACATCCTCCACATCGATCTCTATCGCCGATCCGCTGCGCAGCACCTCCGCCTTGGGGTGCACGAGCCGCTTGAGCGATTCGATGGCCATCTCCGCTTTGTGCTCGGTGACATAACCGATGGCAGCGTTGGCCAGCACCACGCCCAAAATCACGACGCCGTCGATCAGCCCGCCGGTCAGAACGGAAATGCCGGCCGCCGCACCCAACAGGTAATTCGGCAGGGATTTCAACTGGTCCAGAAAAACTTCCCACCCCGACCGTTCCTTGACAGTGGGCAGGGAGTTGCCGCCGAATTTCGTCCGACGTCCGGCGATTTCCTGCCCGTCAAGTCCGGTGTCGGCGTTCACCCCCAGCTCTTCCAGCACGGTATCTCGTGCGCAGGTGTGCCAGGGACTATTCATGGTGTCTACGTGTGGAAACAGGAGACGCTTGATGAGGTGAGCCAGGTGGGCGTTGCGGTGGCGGTTGCCATTGCCGCCGACTCTATCGGCAGCCGGCCAGCCTGCCGGTCCGGTGGTGTCTCTTACTTCTCCCAGCACTTTGTCGAGCAGGGCTCCGATGGACCGGTGGCTGTTGTCCGAATTGAAGGAGACCAGGACGTTGCCGGTCAAAGTGCTGGCCGAAACCCGGTTGATGAGTTTTTCCCGAGCGAGCCGCAGCTCGATGAATTGCTTGAGCGGCTCGCACCCGTAAAGCCCTTCCACCCGGTACCGGCCCCTGCCGCTTACTGCCTTGTGGATCGTTTCAACCATTTTTCCTTGCTTCAAAAGCCCTGGATTTAAACTCTTCGGCGAGGTGAGGGTCTCTCTTCTTCGTCATTGTCATGGCTCAACCGCGCGGCGTCGACGGTTGCCGGGGATAGAAGCCCGTAGCGACAGCAGATAGCGGCAGCCGATTAACCCGGCGAAAATTAATCCGCTTGAAGGAAAAGGAACGCTAGTCCGTTTTACTCCTTTTGCGGAGGGACAAAAGGGCAAGGGTGTGTATTTCGCAGGCCGGCTGCCCGGTGGGTTAGCCGTGTCAAGCAAGCGGCTGCGCCGGCGGATCACTTCTCGCCGTGAGTTCGGTCAACCATGGACTTGGTGAAGATCCCGAAGGCATACCAGAATGCGGTGTACCAGGGCGGCGGCCTGATGTTGCCCCTGAGGATTTCGTAAATTCCGAAACCACAGAGCGCCAGGAAGACCAGCCCGGGAAAGTCCACCGCTCCGTCGGTAAATCCGCTGATCTTCCGGTTGACCTCCAATAGCGGGGCAAAAATCGTTCGCCCCAGCGGTTGCACCGGTGCAGGCGGGTGATCCAGTGTGAAGAGACCCTCTCGAGCAGCCCGGTCCGCAACGGCTTCCTGGTCGACACCGGGATCCACGATCAAAACACTTCCCGTCAAGGCGTTGACTTGAATAAGGCGGTACTTCAGATCACGGTCAAGGGATTGCTTGACGGTGGAAAAATACGCGCCGTCTCTCTTCCGCGACGGAATTTTGATGCGCAGCCGCTCCGCTGTCCGGTGGCTGACGATGGCCTGCGGCAACATGTCTGGCGAACCTTTTCTACTTGGCTGCTGCGGCAGTTTTTTTTGCTTTAGCCGGCTTTGGGGTCGACTCCGCCAGTTCAGCCTTGGCTTCGACGGCCAGGTCCTCGACGGTTTCCATTGTTTCGGCGATCGATTCCTTCGCTTTGCCGTATGCCAGCAGACCGCCTTTTATTGCGGCCTTGGCAATCGGTTTCAGGACACTGGCCACAACCGATACGACGATGGGTGCCAGAAGAACCACGCCGGCACCGACGACCAGGGAGCCTCCCATTTTAAATCCATTGTCAAATAGTGCCATGTTATACCTCCTTTGGGAGTCGAATGGTTACAAGAAGACCGGCACCAGAGGGCGCCCGGCTCGCCGCCGCCGGTCACCGGCAAATCGAGAAATACCGTATCGACGAAACGTTTGTGAACGGACCGGGCAGATCGGCTTGATAAGGTCTTATCGTTAGAGTTACCAGGCAGGGAAGTCAACAGGAAGATTCATTAAAGACCTATAAAAACATCACCTCAATTATAGCTAAGAAATGTTTGATTTCTTGTCAATAAGAATTCGTTATTTGTTAGCTTCCCGAATTAAAAGCTACATGGCGTTAATGAAAATCTAACCATTTCCTAATTGAACGCCAATTTTTTCGGCGTAGAGAGTCTGTCACCATTCAATCGGAAGCAAAGATCAATCTTAATCTAAGGAGAAAAACCGATGAGGGAAATGTCCTTGATGTTGAAATCGCTTGCAGGATGCCTTTTGGGACTCATGATGCTGATGAGGGCCGGTGCGGCCGGGGCCGAAGATCTTCTTGTCTACACGGCACTCGAAGACGATGAAATACCCGGCTATCTGGAGATCTTCAAAAAAGCACACCCGGACATCGAGGTCAAGATCGTCCGCGATTCGACCGGCATCGTTACCGCCAAGCTACTGGCCGAAAAGGACAACCCCCAGGCGGATGTGGTTTGGGGCACCGCCGCTACCAGTCTGATGCTCTGCGACCAGGCCGGCATGGTCGAGCCTTACGCCCCCAAGGAATTGGCGAAGGTTCGTCCCAAGATGCGCGACGCCAACAACCCGCCCCACTGGGTCGGCATCAAGGCATGGATGACCGGCTTCTGCGTCAACACGATCGAATGCGCCAACATGAAGCTGCCGATCCCCAAATCATTCGATGACCTCCTGAATCCGGTCTATCGCGGTCAACTGGCCATGCCCAACCCGGCCTCTTCCGGTACCGGCTTTCTGACGGTTTCCGCCATTTTGCAGACCATGGGAGAAGAAAAGGGCTGGGCCTACCTCGACAAACTGCACGACAATATCGCCCGCTACACCCACTCCGGCTCACAGCCCTGCAAATTGGCCGGGGCCGGCGAGGTGGCCATCGGAATTTCTTTTGCGTACCGCGGGTTCATGCAGAAGCAAAAGGGGGAGCCGGTGTTGACGGTGTTTCCTGCCGAGGGCTCCGGCTGGGATGTGGAGGCCAACTGCCTGATTAAAAAAGCGACCATCAAGCCTGCCGCCAAAACCTTCCTGGACTGGGCCATCGGTGCGGATGTCATGAAGGCGTATGCCCAGGTATACCCGGTGACGGCCTACGCCACCGGCGTGCCCATTCCCGAAGGCTTTCCGGCTGACCCTGAAGGACAGCTCATCGAGAACGACTTCGACTGGGCCGCTAAAAATCGCGCGCGGATCCTGGCGGAGTGGAGCAAGCGGTATGATGGCAAGAGTGACCCCAAAAAATAGGTAAGCTTTCACAGGGCACCGCATCTGCTAGGCGCTTGAAGTACAAAAGTACGTCTGCGCGCCCGACGCCTTGCATCTGCGGCAGCCTGTAAATGCTTACAATTTGGTGGTTTGAAGCTCGTCGGACTTTGTAACCCTGTGAGCGAATACAAAAATAGGGTTTATCTCAAAAGTGGCAGGATGCTCTCACCCCATGCCGATTAAAGGCAAATGGGAGGGCCGCCCCGCCGGAAGCTTGAACAACGATGCCGCGGTATTCTCCTGAATTCATTTCTACCGCTCTACTGAGGAGAAGAACCAAAGCGTTCGCGACTGTCAATAAAGAAGCCCGGTCCAACGGTACCGGTTTTCAATGGTGAAATCAGGGATGGACGAACAGTCGGTATCGGTTCGGTTGTCCGCACCCCTGCTCGGAGGGAGACGATGAACGCACATGACATTTACCTGAGGCTGGCGTCGGTATCGAAAACCTTCGGCCGCTTTATGGCGCTGGAGAATGTCTCCTTCCAGGCCCAGCGCGGTGAGTTCCTCTGTGTCCTCGGACCCAGCGGCTGCGGCAAAACCACCCTGCTGCGGGTGGTGGCCGGGCTGGAAAAACAGACCCGGGGCGACGTATTTATCGAAGGCCGGAATGTCTCCTCGCTGCCGGTATCCAAACGCAACGTCGGCATTGTCTTTCAATCCTACGCGCTTTTTCCAAACCTCACCGCCCGACAAAACATCGCCTATGGGCTAAAAAGCCAGGGACAGTCCCGCCAGGCGATACAACGACGGGTGGGCGAGCTCCTGGAACTGGTGGGACTGCAGGGCATGGGCCGAAAACATCCCGCCAAACTCTCCGGCGGACAGCAGCAGCGGGTGGCCCTGGCACGTGCCATCGCCGTATCCCCGGATCTGCTGCTGCTGGACGAGCCCCTTTCAGCATTGGACGCCAAAGTCCGGGTGATGCTGCGGGGCGAGATCCGGCAGCTTCAGCAACGGTTGGGCATTACCACCATCATGGTCACCCATGATCAGGAAGAAGCCCTGACCATGGCGGATCGCATCCTGGTGATCGACCGGGGACGCCTGGTCCAGGACGGTACCCCGCGCCAAGTTTACGATAAACCGGCAACCCCTTTTGTCGCCGGTTTCATCGGCGCCATGAATTTCATTGCAGATGCCAGGAAAATTGAAAACGGCGTGTATGACATCGGAGAGACCCGCCTGCGTGTCAGCGCCGAGAACGGAACCGGACGGCTGCCGGCCGGCAGCCGGGTGACCATCGCCATCCGCCCTGAAGATGTCATGCTCCGGCATGACCCATCGGCGCCCAATCTTCTGGAAACCCGGGTGGCGGCGATGGAATACCGCGGGTCGCTTTTTCGCATCGACCTGAAGCGCCGTGCATCCATGGAAAACGAGGCCACCATCACGGCGGATGTACCGTCGGAAACGGTCCGCCGTCTTGGCATTACCCTCAACTCTACGCTGCCCGTTCATCTGCCCGTCGACCGGCTGCGGGTGTACGAAATGAAAATACCGGCAACGAACTAGCACCAGAGCAAGCTATCATGTCGACGACGATTGCAGTCGGTAACGGCCTGCGGCAGGAGACCTTCTGGGAGGCACTGGACAAAGAGCTTTGGATCAAGCGGACCCTCATCCTCCTGGTCTGTGCCTGGCTGTTGGTGGTCGTGGTGCTGCCGCTGTTTCAGCTGTTTTCCAAAAGTGTCACCGATGCCGATGGGCGCTTCTTGGGGCTTGTCCACTATATAACCTATTTCAAGACGCCGTCGCTTTCCAATTCCCTGTACAACAGCCTCTTCGTATCGCTGACCACCACCTTCATTGCCGTTCTTCTGGGCTTTCCTTTCGCCTATGCCCTGACCCGCACCACAATTGCGGGCAAAGGTTTTTTCAGGGCGATTTCCATGATGCCCCTTTTCGCGCCCACGCTGCTCAACGGGATCGCTCTGGTTTATCTGTTCGGCCGCAAAGGACTGATCACCCTGGGATTCTTCGGTGCCCTGCCCGGCATCGACATCAACCTTTACGGCCCGGTGGGCATCATTATTTCGGAAGTGCTGTTCACCTTTCCGCAGGCGGTTCTCATCCTTTCGATTGCCTTGACCATGACCGACGCCCGCCTTTACGAGGCAGCCGAGTCCTTGGGTGCCGGAAAGGTCCGCACCTTTTTTACGGTGACCCTGCCGGGCGTCCGGTACGGCCTGCTGAGCGCCGTGTTCGTCTGTTTTATCCTGGCCTTTACCGATTTCGGTGCCCCCAAGGTGGTGGGGGGCAATTACAATATCCTGGCCACGGACATCTACAAGCAGGTCATTGGCCAGCAGAATTTCACCATGGGCGCCGTGGTGAGCGTGGTGCTGCTGTTCCCCACCGTGATCGCCTTCATTGTCGACCGCCTCGTCCAGAGAAAACAGGTGTCGACGGTCGCCGCCAAATCGGTCCCCCTGACACCCCAGCCGCATGCGCTGCGCGACCGCCTGTACATGGGATTTTGCTGTCTGGTGGTATTGATGATTTCAGGGTTTTATCTCACCGCCGTCTATGCCTCCCTGGTAAAAATATGGCCCTACACCCTGACACTGGGGTTCTGGCACTACAACTTCACCGGCACCGGCGGCGGCGGTTACGGCGCCTTTTTCAACAGCATTCGCATGAGCCTCTATTCCGCCGTCTTCGGAACGGCCATCACCTTTTGCGCCGCGTACCTGATCGAAAAAACCCGTCAGATGAACAGCCTGCGCCAGACCGCCTATTTTCTTGCCATTCTGCCGCTGGCATTGCCCGGCCTGGTCATCGGCCTGGCCTATATCTTTTTCTTCAATTCCACGGGCTGGAACCTCGGGGGACTGTTCATACCGAACCCCCTGAATTTCATATACGCATCCATGAGCATCCTGGTGATCAGCAACATCGTGCACTTTTTTTCCGTCAGTTTTCTCACCGCCACCACGGCGCTCAAACAGCTCGACCGGGAGTTTGAAACGGTCTCCGAATCCATGGGCGTGCCTTTCACGAAAACGTTATCCCGTGTGACCGTTCCCGTGTGCATTCCCGCCATTCTCGAAATCGGCATGTACTACTTCGTTAATTCCATGGCCACGGTGTCGGCGGTGATTTTTCTTTATTCGGCGGATATTCCACTGGCCGCCGTGGCGGTCGCCAACATGGATGACGCCGGCGATGTGGCACCGGCCTGTGCCATGTCCGTTCTGATTCTGCTCACCAACCTTGCGGTTCGAATCGCCTATGGCGCATTGACGCGGCGGCTGAAAACACGCACCCAGGCTTGGTCACTCCAATAATTGACGTCAACAGAAAGGAAAATATCTATGCCCGCGTTCATTCCCAAGGCCCCCTATACCGGTCCCGTGCAGGCGGTGGTTCTCGATTGGGCCGGCACGGCCGTCGATTATGGCTGTATGGGACCGGCAGCCGTATTCGTCCGAGTGTTCGAACAGTTCGGCATTACCGTCTCCGTATCGGATACCCGGCAATTCATGGGCCTCGAGAAGAAGCAGCATATCCGCAGCATGTGCGGGCTGCCCGGGACGGCTGCCCAGTGGCGGGAAAAATACGGCCGGGCGCCCGATGAAAACGATGTGGAGGCGCTGTATGCGGAGACCGAGCCCATGATGATCGCCGCCATCACCACGCATGCCGACCCCATTCCCGGCCTGCTGCCGTTTGTCGACGGCCTGCGGGAACGCCACATCAAAATCGGCTCCAGCACCGGTTACACGGCACCCATGATGGCCGTGCTGGTTCCCAAGGCCGCCAAAAGAGGATACACCCCGGATTGCGTTGTCTGTTCGTCGGATGTTCCGGCCGGCCGGCCGTTTCCCTGGATGTGTTACCAAAACGCCATCCGGCTTCAGGTTTTTCCGTTTGAGTCCATGATCAAGATCGGGGACACCATCAGCGACATTCAAGAAGGGCGCAATGCCGGCATGTGGACCATAGGATTGACCCAATCGGGAAACGAACTGGGATTGCCGCAGGATATGGTCGAAGCGCTTTCCCCCGACGATAAAGATCGACGGCTGGCCGTTATCGAAGCCCGTTACCGGGAGGCCGGCGCCCATTATGTGGCCAAAGGCATCTGGGAGTGCCTGGAATTGGTCGACGATATCAGCCGGCGATTGGAAAAGGGTGAGCACCCGCTGCTCGAGACCTGAACCATCATTCCCCAAATTATCAGGAAACCTCGATCTGATGATCAAGAACACCCCTATCCACCCGACCGATCTGAGTGAAGGAGACAGCAACCGTTCCGTCCGTCGCCGACAGTGGCAGTCACGCCATGTCGACGGGGAAACTCGACGCTGGTTGGAAAGGGATGCCCGCTGTTTTCTACACCAGAGCCTGTCCACGCCCTGTCTGAATGTGCTGGCCGAAAGCCGGGGCGCCATCCTCACGGATCTTCAGCGGCGGTCCATTCTGGACTTTCACGGCAACAGCGCGCACCAGGTCGGCTATGCCCATCCCCGGGTGATGGCGGCGGTGAAGCGCCAGCTCGACATCATGCCTTTCTGCCCGCGCCGCTACACCAACATTCCGGCCGTTGAACTGGCCGAAAAGCTCGTGGACATCACGCCCGATCCACTGGGCAAGGTGTTGTTCGCCCCCGGCGGCACCAGTGCGGTCGGAATGGCGCTGAAGCTGGCACGCATGGCAACGGGGAATTTCAAAACCATATCCATGTGGGATTCCTTTCACGGCGCATCCTTGGATGCGATCTCGGTCGGCGGCGAATCGCTCTTCAGGACGGGCATCGGGCCGCTGCTGCCGGGCTGCGAGCATGTCCCGCCGGCCGATCCCTACCGCTGTCTGTGGGATCCCGGCGGGCACTGCGAGGGGTGCGGCCTGAAGTGCGCCCGGTATATCGATTACGTGATGGACAAAGAGGGTGACGTGGCGGCCGTTGTTGCCGAGCCAATCCGCTGCACGGCGGTCAATCCGCCGCCCAAAGGGTATTGGAAGCGGATCCGGGAAACCTGCGACCGGCACGGCGCCCTGCTGATCTTCGATGAGACCGCCGTCTGTTTAGGGCGCACCGGCCGGATGTTTGCGTTCCAGCACGAAGGCGTGGTGCCGGACATTCTCATTCTGGGCAAAGGATTGGGCGGCGGTGTTTTTCCGCTGGCGGCCATCGTCGCCCGGTCGGATCTGGATGTGGCCCCGGAAAAGGCCTTGGGACACTACACCCACGAGAAGAATCCGGTCGCCTGCGCGGCGGCGTCGGCCACCATCGATGTCATTCTTGCGGAAGGCCTGGCGGGGCGGTCGGCGAGATTGGGTCTCCACGCGCTGGAGAGGCTGTCAAGTTTAAAGCAGTCCGTTGACTGCATCGGTGATGTCCGGGGAAGGGGACTTCTGTTCGGGGTAGATCTCGTTTTGAATCGCGACGAGAAAACCCCGGCAATCGATGAGGCCGACCGGATCATGTATGCGTGCCTTGAAATGGGGCTCAGCTTCAAGGTGTCCCACGGCAGCTTCCTGACCCTGACGCCGCCATTGACCATCGAGGAGGCCGAGTTGGACGCCGCCCTCACCATTCTCGAAAAGGCGTTTAAAAACCTTTTAACGACATAGGAATCCCATGGATCCTCTGCTCATGCCCGACAACCCATACCTGCTCCTGACCCCTGGTCCATTGAGCACCACGAAAACCGTGAAATCCGTCATGTTCCGGGACTGGTGCACCTGGGATGACGATTACAACACCATTGTCGAATGGATTCGCCGGCGCCTGGTCCGCCTGGGTTCCGACACCGACGAATACACCGCCGTGCCGATGCAGGGCAGCGGCACCTTCTGCGTCGAGGCGACGGTCACAACCGCCGTACCCCAGGATGGAAAACTGCTGGTGTTGGCCAATGGCGCCTACGGCCGGCGGATCGCCGAAATCGCCCGGCGCTGCGGCATTGCCCACGCGGTCCAGGACAGCGGCGAACTGGCGCCGCCTGATCCGGACCGCCTGGAAGCGGCATTGAAGGCGGACGGCGCGATCACCCACGTGGCGGTGGTGCACTGTGAAACCACCACGGGAATGCTCAATCCGGTGACGGCCATCGGCAACATCGTAAAGGACCACGGGCGGATTTTCATCTTGGATGCCATGAGCAGCTTCGGTGGCATCCCGATGGACGTAAAGACAATGGGGGTGGACTACCTTGTCAGTAGCGCCAACAAGTGCATCCAGGGCGTCCCGGGCTTTGGGTTTGTGATCGCCAAAAAGGACGTACTGGCAAAAACGCGCGGGCAGGCCCGGTCCCTGAGCCTGGATCTTTATGACCAGTGGCGGACCATGGAAGATCACCATGGCAAGTGGCGCTTTACCTCTCCCACCCACGTGGTACGTGCGTTTTTCCAGGCTCTTTGGGAACTGGAAGAGGAGGGCGGTATAACAGCCCGGCATTCAAGGTACTGCACCAATCATCGAATCCTGGTGGAAGGCATGCAACGCCTGAGCTTTCAACCGCTGCTGGCGGCGGAACTGCAATCTCCCATCATTACGGCTTTTTTAAGCCCCACGCACGCCGCATGGAGTTTCAGTCGGTTTTACGCGGACTTGAAAGCACGGGGGTTTGTCATTTATCCGGGAAAGATGACGGACAGCGATACGTTTCGTATCGGCACTATCGGCGACGTCCATGCCGAGGATATGGTCCGGTTGATCGATGCGGTGGCGGATGCTATGGCATGTTGTCGTGAAAAGTGAATGAATGGTTCTTACGACCAGACTGTTAATGATATAACCGATTCAAAAGATTACATGAATCGCTGGTTGTCTTTCACGAAACAGCCAACCGTTTTGCCACCAACCTTTTACTTCTCTATCAATGCCTTGAAGTTTATTGAATTTTCCGGTGGATCGAACAGCCATTCTTTTATCATATCTCTAATCTTACGTACTTCTACGAGCTTTTCATTTTCTTCTCCTTCAACTGCCGCGGGATCTGGAAATGGCCAATGCCAGCGTTGAGTAATCCCGGGAAAGATTGGGCACTTCGATTCGGAGTCATGGCAAACCGTAATGACGTGATCGTATAGTTTTCCCTGTTTAAACAGCTCAAACACGTTTTGAGGTTTCTTTTCAGATAAATCAAAACCAACTTCAGCCATGACGCGAATCACCAATGGATTTACGCCCTCTGCCGGCTCTAATCCGGCACTCTCGATTTTGAAGTGATCTCCATAGAGTTTCTTTAGATATGCTTCCGCAATTTGGCTGCGCCCGCTGTTGTGCTGACAGATGAAGAGTACTTTTGTTTTGTTAGCCATTTATTCCTCCGATTTTCACGAGCAGGATCTCCCAACGATACTAAAGTGTAACCATTGGATTGACAGGGGTAAAAATAATTGCCTGAGCGAAAACAAACTAACCATGAATCGTTAGAATAATGTTAGGGAAGGGATATTATTTGAATGGAGCGGCTTTGCGGCCTGGAACATTCGATTATTACTTTACCCTGCTTTCCTGGTGCCGATCGGTTCTGGCTTGGGTGGGATCAGGTGCATGGCACACTGTCGGCTGGGATAAAACGATGACGGCTGGAAACTAACGACCGTCCCAGTGGGGGACCCGCCCCGTTTGCGCCCAGGCCTCTTTTGACAGGCGGCCAATGTCCTCCCAGTGTCCGTTTTCAATCCAGACGGCAATCAGCTGTGCCGTATCCGGGTAGCCCGCCGGCGCGTTCGGCGGCAGCTCCAGCCATAACTGAACGGCTTTGCGGTCCAGGCATTGCATGACCCTTGCCAGTTGAAGCTTCTCCAAAGCCAGCGCATTGGAAAGCTGTTCAAACTGGCCCTTAAGGGGTTTGACTAACAGTTTCTTGCCGAGCTGCAGGGCTTCGCCGGCCAGCTCGAAGCCCGCCCCGCAGATCACCCCGTTGCAGTCCTCCAAGTCCTGCAGAAAACCGCTGCGCGAATAAGGGCGCAGGTGCAGGTGACCCTTCTCGACCGGGGATTTGAGTTCGGCGATGCCGTAGATGAAAAAGCGGTGGCTGGTGAAGGGAGCCAGCAGCGTCTGGACCTCGGCCGGGTGATCGAAGGGCAGGTAAACCAGCACTTTGTCGGCTTCGACCGGTCGCGTGCCGTCGAGATGCCCCGGAATGACGGGGGGTAGGATCGGCTGGCCGAAGTGGTGCCAGTGGAGTCCGACGGGATGGTCCGCAGGAGCAAACGCCTGCAGCAGCCGGCGCGTGAAAGGGTTGGCACCGGCGATCGGGATGTCGAAGCAGAAGGCGTACTGGTGTCCGAAGCCGATGCATGGAATTCGAAATCGCCGGGCAATGCGGGCGCTGAGCGGTTCATAGTCCGTAATCACCATATCGACGCCTGCTGCGTCGTAGTCGTAGATATCGCGGTAAAAGCGGGGCAAATTTAGAGTGAAAGCGGTTTTCAGATACTGCAGCCGACCGCGGGAAGTTTGGAAGGTGAGTCCCCGGCGAACGTCGAAAGGCTTGAACACCTCGATTTCTTTGAGACCCGAGGGGTCCCGGCCGCTGAAAAGCACCTTCACTTCGTGGCCCCGGGCCCGCAGCCGGAGAACGACTTCACGCGAACGGCTGATGTGCCCGTTGCCGGTGGCCTGGATCCCGAAGAGGATTTTCATGCGGTCGCCGTTCTCTGCCTGAACAGGGGTCTATCCAGCGACCGTCAACCCGCACCATCCGCACAGCAATCCGATGACGATCCCGGCCAGAATATCGGTGGGGTAGTGCACGCCCAGGAAAATCCTGGAAAATCCCACCAGCAGAGCCCATGTGAAAACCGGCAGGGCCAGGATCGGGATGAAAAAGCTCACCAGCGTGGCCATCACGATGGCCGCGGCAGTGTGCCCTGAAGGGAAGCTGAAGCGGTCGCTGGGGACGATCCGCCGCTGTACGGTCGTCAGCGCTTCACAGGGGCGGTCTCGTTTGATGCAGTTTTTTAGGAGTTTGTAGAGCGGCAGTTCCAGTGCAAAAGCCGCCAGGGCGGCCAATAGAAACCGAAGGGCAACCTCCGGATCGAAGAAGAACAAGACAAGCGGCAGGGCCGGATAGTAGTAGCCGTTACCACTGTGGGATATCCAAGGCACGGCGATCGAAACCAGTTTTTTCCCATCCAGGCCGAAAATTTTGTTCAGGCAGACCACATCCCAGTATGTCACGCTGTTTACCAAGGCTCTCATGGTCACCCCCTTCTGTTGAGAACCTATAGTAAACTGCCCAGATTAGGGTCTTACTAGGTTTGTGTGTTTTTTTAGTTACCTTTAAGTATCGATGAAAAATTCCAAATTGCAAATGACAAATAACAAATAAATCACAATGACCAAAATTCGAAATTCCAAACTATTTGTTTTTGATCTTATTTGAGATTTGGATATTGTAATTTGGAATTTATTTGTATTTTGGTGCTTGTGTTTTGGTATTTGGCAGTATTTTAGGCGGGCAGGCAAGCCCTGAAATTTTATATGAAACTTCACGTGGCCGGAACAGTGAAAAGATTGAACGTCGAACATCGAACGTTCAACATCGAACGTTGAGTATTGATGACGCTACGCTTTATCGATTTTATAACAAGCGAACCGCCGAACACTTAACCGCAGAGCTTTGAAGAGTAGATTCGTTTTGCTCAGTCTTTTTTAAATTGACAGAATGCATTATTCGATGTTGGACGTTCAACGTTCGATGTTCGACGTTCATTTTTTATTTACCCGTCATATGAAACTAGCCAAGGGCAAAGTTAGCTCTTCGATCAAAATGGAGGCGGCAGCCAGAGGCAGTGCTGAAACCTAAACCAACACTGCCAATGGCCATTGTTATGCCCCTAAGCTTGAAATATCGAGCAGCGGTCGACAACGGATTAGACACTTTATGTGTGACTAAGCCCTAGAGTCCGGACCGGATCACCAAATCCGTTATCGGACCGCGCGATTTGTCGCCCTTCAGAACGAGGTGGGCATATATTTTACTTCCCTTGAACTTGTTGACCACCCAGTTCATGCCGTTGTTGTCGACATTCAAATAAGGATTGTCGACCTGGTGGATATCACCCAGGCAGATGCACTTGACGCCCTCCCCCATTCGAGACAGCAGCGACCGGCACTCGTTGCGGGACATGTTTTGCATCTCGTCGATAATGACCACCGCGTTTTCGATGTTCATTCCCCGGATGAAGGCCAAGGGCAGGAGTTCGAAACGCTTCGAATTGTATTTAGGCGGGATTTCGATCGTATCGGCAAATATGCGGTTGGCCGGACGCAATTGGTGCAGTTTCAGAATCAGGTCCGACATGTAACGCGTGTAGGGTTCCATTTTTTCTTCGATTCGACCGGGCAGATACCCCAGTTTTTGGCCGATCTCGATCATCGGCTTGACCACATATATCTTCTCGTGCGTTTTCCTCTCGAGCGTCTGGTAAAGGGCCGAGGCCAGCGCCAGGAAACTCTTGCCGTAACCGGCCGCGCTCTGGATGGTGACGATCGGGATATCGGGGTTGTTCATCAGTTCGAGTGCCAGATTCTGGTACACGGTGCGGGGGAGAACGTTCCAGGTCTTGAGTTGATAATCGATGACTTTCTCTTCGGCGGCACCGCAGAATACGGGTTTGCCTGTGTCGTTCCACTTGAAACTGTTGGGGATGGCGTCATCCGGATCGGTTGTGAATCCCGTATAGCGCTCGGCTTCGGACTTGGAGGGTACCGATTCCTTGTAGTTCTCACTGCGGATGCCGTAAATCCCGGCCTGGAGTTGAAACACCCTGTCGTTGGTCACCAGAATCGGTTCTATAAGGCCGCTGGTGCGGATTTCTTCCAGGATGTGATTGTCTACCTGGTTTGAGAAGGAATCGGCGACATGGTCGGTCTTAAGCAGTTTGAAGTGCTCGGGAAATTCGGAGATGTGGTGAATCGCCTTGTTGGCGATGTGGCCCAATCGGGGGTCTTTTTTGAACTTATTGAGCTCCAGAAGAACGTGGTAAGGGATGTAAATGGTATTTTCGTTTCCGTTTCGCAGCTTGAACAGTGCATTGGGGTCCTCCAGCAAGACATTCGTGTCCACGACATAGTGCTTGGCGTTTTGCATGTAGCCACCTTTCTTGAAACGAAATTGTTAAAGAACTGTTTTTGGGTGCGGGCATTTTAGCCCAACCGACCCATTCTGCCACCATATATAGCATACGGTACAGAAAAATACACTATAAAATGTGTCCGTTTGGGATCGCCAGAGTGAGCGGTGAGCCGGTTCGTGTGTATATCCTGAAATGAAAGTCATGGTACCCGGAGCGTGGCGCCGCCTGCGGGGGCTGCTGTCGATCGTGAAGAAAAATCACATCCCTCCGGCCAACCGGACAGGCGGGGTGTGCTCCTGGGATGGGTTTGTGCCGTCCGGCTCCGCGAAGGCCGTCCAAACCGTTGCCGATGATTCCGCGAACAGGCGGGCCAACTGCCCCATGCGACGGCGGCGGTCCTTGCTTCTGATCAGCCGCTGCAGGGCTTCATAAAGATTGTCGGCATCTTTGGCTTTGACCACGATGCCGGATCGCTCCGGTGAGATGCAGCATTTCAATTGGTTCCGATCGTCTACGATGACCGGAACGCCGCTGGCCTGAGCCTCGGAAACGGCCTTTACGGCTGCCTGACCCCGGCCCCCGCAGATGAAAATGTCGCTGGAGGCGTAGATTCCGGGCCATTCTTCTTCGGTCGGACGTTCGAAAAAGCTGCATGGCGTGGTGCCGAGCCGTCTCTTCAGTCCTGCCGTCATGGAACCTGCACCGGTGACGATCAGGTGGATGCCGCTCTCGACTCGGGACAGGATTTTGAAAACTTCCGTCAGAAGGTACAGACTCTTTTCCTCGGCAGACGCCGCATCGCACAGGATCTTCAGATTGGTATCAAGCCCGCAAAACCGGTCCAGGTGGCCGTTTCTCCGGCCTGGATGGAAACGGCGGAGGTCCACACAGTGCGGTATGATTCTGATCTTAGCGGGTTGGACGCCCATCCGCCGAAGGGCGGTGGCGTCCTGCTCGCAAAAAACGTAAACACGGTCCAGCTGATCGTAGTACCACAGCTGAAACCGATGCAGGATCTCGCCTACCGATTCATCCGTACCCAGGAACGGGAAGCAGTCTGAGAGGGAATGCTGGCAGGTGCCGTACACGGGAAGTTTCAAAATCCGGGCCACCGCCAGCGCGGCCAGGCCGACCGGCCCCATGGTGGCCGAATGCAGGTGGGTCACCTCACGCGTGTAACAGTAATTCAAGACTTCCATCAATGGGGGGAAAAAGAGTCGGTTACCCGGAAAATCCGGGTGCTCATAGGTGCCGATCGGGTCGAACCGGCGGATTCCAGGCTCTTTGCGGGGCTTCCCGGCGTCACAGGTGATCAATTTGAAAAAACGTGGGTTTGCGGAACTTGCCGGTGTCAGGCGCTGCAGTGAGAGCTGCAGCCGATACAGGTCGTGGAACCGGTCGGTAAAATGGGCCGTTACCGCTCGGTCTTCCTGTCCGTCCGCCTGCTCGTCCTTCTTTATCCGATTGAAATGGGCTGCCATACGGCGATTGAAGACCCGATCCTGGGCAAAATAGGTAAAGGAGATGAAGTAGGGAGCCATCAGCGCATAGAGGCCGCCGGCGGATCCGATCGTCTGGAAAACGTTGAACACATTGGCGCC